>JAZSFV010000205.1:0-7208 GCA_045532395.1 Acutalibacteraceae bacterium | reverse complement strand
GGCGGTTATTCAGTTATCGCTCATCCCGGTGACTGGATTGATACAAAAGAAGGCGTTAATGACCCGGAATACATAGATTATTTCGCAAAGATTTTCCTTGATTATGACTCATGCCTTGGTATGGAAGTTTTCAACGAAACTAATAACGCAACTCCCTGGGACAGAAACCTCTGGGATAACATCCTTATGGCAACACTTCCCTATGGCAGAACAGTATGGGGCTATTCTAACAGCGATGCTCATGAACTCAATAAAGTTGACTCATCATTCAGCGTATTTATGATGCCCGAAAATACTGTAGAGAACGTTAAGGAAACAATGTACAACGGTAATTTCTTCGCAGTTACAAGAAAAGTTCATGCGAATCCCGTTCTTGGTCCTGCAGAAACACTTGATGTTATGAATCAGGGCAAGTCCATTCCTATGGCTACAAACGTTGTAGTAGACGGTTCAACAATCACAATGGACGTTGAAAATGCACAGTTCGTTCAGTGGATTGCAAACGGCAAAATTGTTGCAAAAACAGATGTTAACGGCACAGGCACATCAACAATCGACCTTTCAGCAATTGAAGGTTCAGAAGATTTCCTCTATGTTCGTGCAGAAATCTTCGGCGAAGGCGGTTGTGCAGCAAGCCAGCCCTTCGTTATTGAAGAAAACGTAGGAACTATGGAATATGAAAAAGATACTTCTTTTATGGCTAAACTTGAATACATCTGGTATCGTTTTATCAGCCTCAGAATTTTCGTTATCTTCCAGGAACTTTACAGAGCTATTGTATAAGTAAATAGTATAATTGAACCCCGAATCACGAACGCCGAGCGTTGATAAGGAAGTATTTCTTTAAAATGTGAACTTACGGCACAATAATGCGTTAAAAACCACCGATACGCGACAGCGTTATCGGTGGTTTTTTCTTAAAATATTATCTGTAGTTTTCAATTGCGGCTTTTAAAATTGCAACTGCGTTGTCAACTCCTACTGTGCCGCTGTTGATTGTAACGTCGTAGTTTCTTGCGTCGCCCCAATCCTGAGAGCCGTAAAACTGATTATGTCTTATTCTTGCTTTGTCAGTTTTCTTCACAATATCTTTTACATCATCTTTGTTTACGCCGTATTTCCGGACTGCTCTTTCGCATCTTTTTTCAAAATCTGCACAGATGAAAATGTTGAAGCAGGGGAATTGATTTTTAAGAATATAATCAGCGCATCTGCCTACGATAACGCATGAGCCTTCGGAGGCTAAATTTTTGATAACCTTTGCTTCGGCCTGAAAAACCTGGTCAGAAATCGACTGACCGTAGTGGGACATCATGTTGCCGAAAGTATATGTGTTTGTAGCAAGGTTGAAGAGAAGACTGCTTGTAACTTTCTGTTCTTCTTTTTCGATAAACTCTGCGCAGAAGCCTGTTTCTTTTGCAGTTTTGTCGATGATTGCTTTGTCGTAATATGGGATACCTAATTCCATGGCGAGTTTTTCGCCTATTTCGCGTCCGCCACTTCCGAATTCACGGCTTACAGTTATGATTAAATTGTTTTTCATGCAAAAAACTCCTTTCATTTTCTTTATATTTATATTACCACAAATATTGAAAAATGGCAATAATAATGTTAAAATATAAAATAACCTAAGATATAAAAGGTGATTGAGATGACTTTGAACGAAGCAAAAAAACGTGCTGAAGAATTACGTGAGTTTTTAAACTATCACAGTAAAAAATATTATATTGACGACGACCCGCAGATTTCTGACTTTGAATACGACAAAGCCCTGCGTGACCTTGAAAATATCGAGAATGATTTCCCCGCACTTGTTACTGCAGATTCTCCCACCCAGCGTGTAGGCGGAATGGCAGATAATCGTTTTGAGGAAGTTGTGCATGCAGTGCCTATGGAAAGTCTGCAGGACGCTTTCAGCTTTGAAGAACTCGAAAACTTCCATGAAAAAATAGGCGATGATACCGTTACTTACGTTGTAGAGCCTAAGATTGATGGTCTTTCTGTTTCTCTTGAATACCGTGATGGAGTTTTCGTAAGAGGTTCAACACGTGGCGACGGTGTTGTGGGCGAAGATGTTACGGCAAACTTACGCACAATCAAAACAATCCCCCTTGTTCTTAACGAAAAAATCCCCTTTATCGAAGTAAGAGGGGAGGTATATATGCCGAGAGAAGTGTTTTTCTCCCTTGTTGAAAAGCAGGAAATTAATGATGAAAAGCCTTTCAAAAACCCAAGAAATGCGGCGGCAGGTTCTTTAAGACAAAAGAGCTCAAAAATTGCGGCAGAAAGAAATTTAAGTATTTTTGTTTTCAATATCCAGCAGATTGAGGGTAAAGAAATTTCATCTCATAAAGAATCTCTTGATTATTTAAAAACATTAGGTTTCAAAACAGTTCCTTTCTATAACGAGTATAAAGATTTTGACGACGTTTTAAAAGAAATTGAACGCATTGGCAATGAACGTGGTAATTTACCTTTTGATATTGATGGTGCAGTTATAAAAGTCAACAGTTTTGAAAAAAGAAAAGAGCTTGGCTCAACTTCAAAGTTCCCCAAGTGGGCTGTAGCTTATAAATACCCGCCTGAAGAAAAGGAAACAAAGCTTATCGACGTTGAAGTGAATGTGGGCAGAACAGGTGTTCTGACTCCCGTTGCAGTTTTAGAGCCTGTGCTTCTTGCAGGTTCAACTGTAGGCAGAGCCACAATGCACAACGAAGATTTCATAAAAGAAAAAGGCATCAGCATCGGCGATACTGTTATTGTAAGAAAAGCAGGAGATATAATTCCTGAAATCGTATCCGTTTCAAAGAAAGGCGGAAATGAGGATGTTTACAATATGCCGAAAATCTGTCCTTCTTGCGGAAGTTCAGTTTCCCGCGATGAAGACGAAGCGGCAATACGTTGTCATAACCCGCAGTGTCCTGCTCAGCTTCTTCGCAATATTATCCATTTCTGCTCAAGAGATGCAATGGATATTGAGGGCTTGGGTGAAGCGGTGGTTGAAGTACTTGTAAACGAAAACCTTATAAAAAACGTTGCAGATATTTATTTCATTAAAGCAGAAGACGTGCTTTCACTTGAAAGATTTGCAGAAAAATCTGCAAACAACCTTATTGAAGCCATAGAAAAATCAAAAGAAAACGATTTAGCAAAACTTCTTTTTGCTCTTGGCATCAGACATGTTGGTCAGAAAGCGGCAAAACTTCTTGCAGTCAACTTCGGCACTATGGAAAAAATTATGTCTGCTACAAAAGAAGACATTCTTCTCATCGACGGCTTCGGCGAAATTATGGCGGAAAGTGTAGTTGAATTTTTCTCGCTTGAGCCTACAGAGACAATGATTGAAGAACTTAAAACTGCAGGGGTTAATATGAATTCTCTGGCAGAAGTCAAAGATAACCGCTTCCAGGGAATGACATTTGTTCTGACAGGCACATTGCCTACAATGTCAAGAAATGAAGCAAGCGAAATCATAGAAGGGTTTTCAGGAAAAACTTCATCTTCCGTTTCAAAGAAAACGACATACGTTTTAGCAGGTGAAGATGCAGGCTCAAAACTTACAAAAGCGCAGAGCCTTGGAATCACAATTATAAACGAAGATGAGTTTAAAGAGATGATAAAATAATTTTTAAGGAGGGATTATCATGGTGACTTTTTTTACGGCAATCGGAGGATTTTTCGTGTATCTTTGGTCGGTATTGACTGCTATTTTGCCCATAGGATTTATTAAAATTACAGTCGAACCAGTCGTTTTTGAATGCGGAAATGAAAACTACTGCATCGTGTGGGAAACTTCAACAAAAGGCAGCGGTTATGTTAAGTATAATTATAACGGCGAAGAGAAAATTTTGTGGGACGAAAGGTCAGGTGTTATCAGAACTGACGACACTGTACATAAGGTAGTAGTTCCTAAAAAAGAACTCCAGGGTAATACTTATAAAGTCGGCTCACAGTATGTAGGTTTCAAATATGGTTACTCTGCTTCAAAAGGCAAGACCGTAGAAAGTAAAGAATATAACTTCAAAGGTACTCCCAAAGAAGATGATATAAAACTTCTCTGCATTTCTGACATTCACTACATGGAAAAAGAAATGTATAAATCCCTTGAATTTTTCAAGGAAACAACACCTGACATTGTTGTATACATGGGTGATATAACATCAGAGCTTATAACAAAAGACCAGTTTGCCGACTATATTCTCAAAGATGCTCACGATTTGTCAGGCGGTGAAATTCCTGTTGTTTACACAAGAGGTAACCACGAAACAAGAGGCGAATTTGCTGCACAGCTTATTGACTATTTCGCAATGGAAACAGACGAATTTTATTATACTTTTGAGTTTGGCCCGTTGAGCGCAATTGTTCTTGACCCGGGTGAAGACAAAGAAGACGACCATGAAGAATACAGCGGCCTTGTGGATTTTGCATCTTATCGTGAACAGCATTATAACTGGATAGAAAGCCTTGATAAGAGCGAGTTTGAAAACGGAAAATACAAAATTGTTTTCAGCCATCATCCCAAATTGGATAATCATTTCGGCAAAGACTGGACTGCACCGTTGAAAGAATTGGAAATGGATTTAATTGTTGGCGGCCACTATCATAAGTCTGATTTCGTTGACGGTGAACTTCCCATTTTCTTTGACGGCGGTAAAATCAACAGTACAGCCGGCTGTTGGGCGGCATCAATGATGACTCTTAAAGACGGCAAAATCCACATGCTCACAATTGACAATTCAGGAAACACACTTCTCGATAAAACAATTGATGTATAAAAAATTAACCTCGTAGGGAATTAAAATCCTTACGAGGTTTTTGTTTTAAAGAGTTTTTAAAATTTCGTCAGTGTCTTTAAGGTTTATGCGTTTGGAAACGATTGATGTTTTTCTTTTTTGTCTGCCTTTGTCTGTGTTATATTTTCCTTTTTCTTTTTCTTCTGTTGAGAAAATTCCGTAGGAAGATGTAACAACTGTGCCGTCAGCTAAAACAACGTTTCCGCAGTAGCCTGTGTCACCGTTTGCGGCAAGCTGAGGTTTGTCCTGATTATCAAGATATGTATGGGCAACTTTAATGCGGTACTGACCTTCTTTGCCGTTTTTAAGGTCATCGTAAGTGCCTACCCATGCAACCCAGCCTTCGGAATACCATGTTCTTTTAACAGGTTCAACGTTATTTTTTTTGTAAGCTTCTTTATTTCTCTCAATTGAACGGAAAGTTATGAAAAGTCTGCCGTCCGGTGTGTAGTCTGCTTTGTGTCTTTCGCCGTTTAATGAAACGGGCGCTTCGACAGGTTTTGACCAGGTTTTACCCTCATCTTTTGAGAAAATAAGCAGGCTTGTGCATCTTTTTTTATTGCATCTTGCAATAAGGCAGATTTCGTCGCCTTGTCCCATGTCAGAGCGGACTGCTTCAACCTCGCAGATGCCTGCAAATTTTTCGTATTTACGGTATTTTGCAAGATATTTTTCAGGCTTTGACCAATGATAGTCTCCGTTTTCGTCAAAGGTGAGAATTGTCTTGAAGTTTTCAAATTTACTGTTATGGAAAAGTGCCATCCATTTGTCAACAAACTTGCCGTTTTCTTTAAGCTGGGTAAGAGATGCCATGGAAACGATGGGGATTAAGGGGTAATCTGAATTGTTATCGTAGAACAATTTGAATTCTGACCATGTTTCGCCTTCATCAACACTGATTGAACAGTTAAATCCGCCCGGAGTAGGTGTGTTGGGCCATTTGGGGTTGCCTGAAATGAGAATTAATTTTTCTTTACCATCAGAAAATTTCAGACGGTAAACAGTAGGTGTTTCAAGAGATTTCTCCCATGACACAGGGGGATTTTTTATTTCTTTTGTGTATGATTTTCCGCCGTCAACAGAAATTTTTGAAATGATTCTGCCTTTTCCGTGACCTTCAGGATAGAAAGTAAGGATGTTTCCGTTATTGAGAAGCACAGAGTCAGGGTGGCCGAGATAAGCTGAAGAATCGTCAACTACTGTGTTTTCGTAAAGATACTCAAATTCTTTCTTCGTGTTTTCAGGTCTGACTGACAGGTCAATCTGGGGTACAGAATAATAAGGTACATTTTTTATAAAGTTTTTTCTGAAACCAAACATAAACATCACCTTCCGACTTTTCTACCATTATACCATAAGAATTTTTGCATGGCAACAAAAATCCCCTGATTTAATCAGGGGATAATGAATTATTTTTTATATTTGTCAACGTTAAACTGTTCACCACAGCCGTATTTTTCGTAAACATAGTCAATGTCTTTATCGCCACGTCCTGAAAGACAAGCAAGGATTGAACCGCTCTTCTTTTCTTTAGCGTACTTGATTGCGTATGCAACTGCGTGTGAGCTTTCAATTGCAGGAATAATGCCTTCGTAACGTGAAAGAAGGAAGAATGCTTCCATAGCTTCTTCGTCGGTCACTGCTTCGTAATGAACTCTGTTTGCATCTTTAAGGTATGCATGTTCAGGACCGACACCGGGGTAGTCAAGACCGCTTGCAATTGAATAAACGGGGAGAGGTTCACCGTTTTCGTCCTGAAGAAGGTAGCTTTCAAAACCATGAAGCTTGCCTTTTGTGCCGAATTTCATTGTTGCTGCATGGTCGCCTATGCTGCTACCTTTGCCGAGAGGCTCAACGCCGTAAATGTCAACGGGGTCTGCAAGGAAAGGAGTGAACATGCCGAGTGAGTTTGAACCACCGCCAACGCAAGCACAAACTGCGTCAGGCATATTGCCTGTCATTTCTTTGAACTGTTCTCTTGCCTCAATGCCGATAACTGACTGGAAATCTCTTACCATCATGGGGAACGGGTGAGGGCCAAGGCATGAGCCGATACAGTAGATTGCATCGTGATATTCTTTCTTGTATGCGTCAAAAGCGGCGTCAACTGCTTCTTTAAGAGTTTTAAGACCATGGGTTACGGGGATAACGTTAGCACCGAGCATTTTCATTCTGATAACATTGGGATGCTGTTTGGCAATATCAACTTCGCCCATGTAAATATCGCACTGAAGTCCGAAATATGCTGCTGCAGTAGCAAGAGCAACGCCATGCTGACCTGCACCTGTTTCTGCGATAACTTTTTTCTTGCCCATATATTTTGCAAGCAATCCTTCGCCCATGCAGTGGTTGAGTTTATGAGCGCCTGTGTGGTTTAAATCTTCTCTTTTAAGGTAAATCTGGCAGTTGCCGAAA
>JAZSFV010000020.1:0-12371 GCA_045532395.1 Acutalibacteraceae bacterium | reverse complement strand
TTATTATATCTTCAGGGGTCATATCTTTTTGCAAAGCACAGTTAATCGCCATAGATACAAGTTTAGATGCTCTTTCTATGAGCAAATCAATTTCTTTGGGTGTTACAACTACATTTTTGCTTTCAGGCAAAACGGAAAGAGATGTTGTTTTCGTCTTATCTGCCAAATCATAAGCGAGAGTTTCACCATCAACAACGGTAGGCACACCGATGCTTATCACCTTTACACCAAGGGTTGATTCATCAAGACGTTTACGGTTATTACCTACTCCTGAGCCCGGACATATCCCCGTATCTGAAATCTGCACAGTAGTGCCGAGCCTTTTTATACTTCTTGATGCCAGAGCATCAACAACGATTACTGCCTGCGGGTTAATTCTGTCCACAATGCCACGTATTATCTCACCTGTTTCAATACCTGTTCTCCCCAGAACACCTGGAGCCAGAGAAGCAACAGAACGCAGATTGCCAAGACCGAGAGAAGATGCAATTTCAGAAGAAATATGACGCGTCGCAAGAATAAGAGATGCAGTCTCCGGTCCTAATGCATCGGCAGTTATCTGCTCGTTTCCCAGACCTACAACAAGCACTTCACCATCTTCAGACGGTAAAACAGAAGAAATTTCTTTTGAAAGAAGAGTAAGTTTATCATCGAATATTTCAGCATCATTCAAAAAAGATGGAATTTCCAGAGTAATGTATCTGCCTTTAGGTTTTAACAGTTGCTTTTCAGCCTCTTTTGACTTGATTGTTATGCGGGTTATTCGTATATTTTCTTTTTCCACTGTTTCTGTCGAAACACCAGGAAAGTCACTTTTATTTAAAATTTCATGCCTTTCGAGGGCTAAATCTGTTCTGAAATTCACAAAAACACTCCCTTTTTTGTCTGATAAAAATATTATTGTTATTTTTTTGAGAAAAAAATCATTTTTTTTAAGAATTTACTTGCTTTTTTTAAAAAGAAGTGATATTATAATTACCTGTGCAGACAAATTTCAAGGAGGTGCAACTATAATGCCTAACATTAAGTCAGCAAAGAAACGCGTTATCGTTACAAAAACTAAGACAGCTCGTAACAAAGCAAGAAACTCTGCTCTTAAAACAGCTATCAAAAAAGCTAACGCTGCTATTGAAGCAAACGCAGCAGATAAAGATCTTCTTGTTAAAGATGCAATCAAAAAGATTGACCAGGCTGAAGTTAAAGGTCTTATTCACAAGAATAATGCTGCAAGAAAAAAATCAGCTCTTGCAAAGAAAGTTAACGGCTAATTATTAACTCAATAGTTATCTTAAAGCTTTAAAGGCTACCCTTTCGGGTAGCCTTTTGCTTTTATATTAAATCCGTTGTGATTCTCTGACTCATAACAAGTTTTATTCAAGAATCACAACGGAAAATATGGGGGGCAGATTTTTGATTTTTTCTTTTACTTTGTATCATATTTTCCTTGCCTGTAAAAGCATAATACCCCCTGCACATAAAATTATCAACGATTATGTAATAATCGGACTTGCAAATGTAATTTTCAAACAACAGACATAAAAAAGCCTCCTTATGCCTTACGACATACGGAGGTTTTTGTTATTTCATCAGATATTTGATTGCTTCTGTATAACCATCAAAGCCCATGCCGATAAAAGATTTTTCCGCGGCGTAAGAGATGTAGGAAATACGGCGGAAAGGTTCACGTGAATTAACATCAGAAATGTGAACTTCGCAAGTTCTTATCCCAACCGCTTTTACTGCATCGAGAATTGCAACTGATGTGTGAGTATATGCACCGGGGTTGATTACGAGACCATCAAAGGTATTGTAAGCCTGCTGAATTTTCGTAACTATATCACCCTCATAGTTTGACTGATAAAGTTCAACTTCCACATTATTTTCCTTTGCAAAGTTTTCAATTTTATCACATAAATCCTTATATGTGTTTTTGCCGTAAATATCTGGTTCACGTATGCCCAGCATATTAAGGTTAGGGCCGTTTATTACTAAAACACGCATTTTTCCACCTCGCTTAATGTTATCACAACGTCATCATTCGTCTTTACTGTATAATCCGCAAGAGATTTATACAAAGGCAATCTCTCTTTATACATTATTTTAAGTTTGTCTATGCTTGAAGACAAAGGTCTTGAATCAGTAGCAAGAGAAGAAATGTCCCTGTCGAGAAAAACAACAACTGAATTTTCTTTCATAGCGTTGCGGTTAGATTCTCTTTTAACTGCACCGCCACCGGTTGCAATAACAAGACCCATTTTTTTGCAGGCTTCACTGACACATTCTTCTTCAACATTTCTGAAATACTCTTCGCCGTCTTCTGCAAAAATTTCAGGGATACTTCTCCCCTCTTTTTCTGCTATCATTTCATCGGTGTCAACAAACTTTCGTCCTGTTTTTTCTGCAAGCAACTTACCGATTGTGGACTTTCCGCTTCCGGGCATTCCGACCAAAAGAATATTCTGTCTTTCTTTTAAAAGTTCGTTATATACTCTTTCGATTTCACTTTCCGGGATTTCTTTTTCAATAAATTGCTCTGCTGATTTCACCGCTTGTGCCACAAGCATTGAAAGACCGTTTATATATTTTTTACCAAGTTTTTCTGCATCAAGAAGAAACTGCGTTTTCAAAGGATTATAAATCAGCTCGAGAACATGGCTACAATTGCTGAACTTTGATAAGTCAATAAGACTTTCACCGTTTTCAGGATACATACCTACGGGAGTTGTATTAACAATAATATCCGCATCGTAATGACGGGAGATATTTTCGTAATTATTCTCCCCTGACCTTGAAACAACAACAATTTCTTTTGCGCCTTCATCACGGGAAACAATCTGCACTGTAAGAGATGCACCACCGCTACCGAGAACAAGAACTTTTTTATCTTTAAATTCTGCACCCGCTTTTTTCGCCATGTAAGAAAAGCCGAAATAATCAGTGTTGTCTCCGTAGAGAGTACCATCAGGAAGTCGTACACATGTGTTTACACTGCCGATTTTTTCTGCACAGGAAGAAAGTTTATCTACAGCTCTGAAGGCTTCAATTTTATACGGAATTGTCACGTTATAGCCTTTAAGAGTTTTATCTGCAAAAAAGACAGAAAGTTCTTCAGGCTCTTTGCAGAACAAATCATATTTATAGTCGCCTAATTTTTTGTGAATCTGCGGAGAAAGGCTATGGTCTAATTTTCTGCCGAGCAAACCGAACATAATTTAATCCTCCGTAATATTACATCCTGTGATTTTCTTTTCCTGATATGAACGTGATAGCTCAAAGATTGTGTTATAAAGTGCTTCTGTATAGTCTGCAAATTCATCACTTACTTTTGAAGTGACTTTATTTATAACCTGTCTTTCTCTTTCCGCATCAAAAACTGATAAACCGTGTTCTTTTTTATAATCCGCAATCTGTGATGCGCATCTCATTCTTTCTTCAAACAAACGGACAAGTTCGTTATCGGTTTTATCTATTTTTTTGCGTAATTCTTCGATGTTCATTTTTATCACCTTAAATTCATAATTGCAATTGCCGCAGCAGCTTCAATGCAAGGCACGGCTCTGGGCACTATACATGGGTCATGACGACCTGACACTTCAACATTTTCTTCTGCTCTTGTAAGAAGGTTTACCGATTTCTGTGTTTTACTTATTGACGGTGTAGGCTTTATGGCTACTCTGAAAACGAGTGGCATTGAAGAAGTGATTCCGCCAAGTATACCACCATGATTATTTGTATCTGTTACAAATTTTCCATCAACGCATGAAAAAGCATCGTTATTTTCTGAACCTTTAAGTTCAGCTGCATCAAAACCTGCACCAAATTCAATTCCTTTTACTGCGGGAACAGAGAAAACCACATGGCTGATTACATTTTCAGCACCATCAAACATAGGCTCTCCAAGACCTACGGGCAAGCCTGTTACAGCGCATTCAATAACACCGCCTACGGAATCTCCCTCAAGTCTTGCGTTTTCAATTACTTCACGCATCTTTTCGCCTTTTTCGTCGTTGATTACGGGAAATTCTTTTTCATTGATATTACCGAAATCAACATTTACGGGGTTAAAGCGGTCGTCTTTAACATCTGCAATTTTTTCAACATGTGCACCGATTTTAATGCCGTCATCTTCAAGAAACTGCATGCATACTGCACCTGCAAAACACAAAGGAGCAGTTAATCTGCCTGAGAAATTACCACCGCCACGGATGTCGTTAAATCCGTTATGTTTAAAAAATGCAGTAAAATCTGAATGTGAAGGACGGGGCACTGCCTTAAGATTTTCGTAATCTTTTGAACGTGTGTCGTTATTTTTTATAACAGCACACAAAGGTGCTCCGCAAGTTACACCGTCAACCAGACCTGAAAGAATCTGGGGCACATCTCCTTCTTTACGGGTTGTGGAAAATTTATTTTTTCCCGGCGCACGTCTTGACATAAATTTATTAATTTTCTCAATATCAATTTTCTTGCCTGCAGGAAGTCCGTCAACAACAACGCCAATTGCATCTGAATGAGACTGACCGAAAATTGTTATTTTAACTTTTTCACCAAAACTACAAGACATTACAGATTCCTCCGAGTTTCCTGAAATCTTCAAAAAAATCAGGATAAGATTTTTCCACCGCTTCTGCACCACGTATTATTACATTTTCCTCGCAGTACTGCGAAGCTATAGCCGCCGCCATAGCAATACGATGGTCGTTAAAAGAAGACACTTCTCCGCCTTTTAACTTTTCTTTACCATAGATGATAATTGAATCATCATTACCCTTGGCTTTCCCGCCAAGATTATTTATCATTGAAACAGTTGACAGAATTCTGTCACTTTCTTTGAGTTTTAACCGCTGTGCATTTATAATATTGGTTTTACCTTTTCTTACTGCCGCTTTTGCTGCGATAATCGGCACTAAATCGGGAATATCAGAAACATCAACAGTAATTTCTTCGTTTTCACTTTCAAGAAGGCAAAGAATATCTTTGATTTTTCTGTCACCTTGTTTTGAGTTCAAATCAAGATTTTTTACTTTCACACCCGATGCAAGGAAAAATGCAGCATTTGACCAGTCACCCTCAACTCTGAATTTTCCTGCAGAAAATTTTTTATCAGGCACAATATATAATGAATCTTTTTCTATAACATTCACACCAAACTTTTTCATTACAGAAAGAGTGATGTCAATATATGATTTTGACTCTGTTTTGCCTTTGACTTCGATTTCACCGCCACCTGCCTGAGGAAGTGCCATAAGAAGCCCTGTAATAAACTGTGATGAAATATTTCCGTCTATCTGAAACTTACCTTTTTTGAGTTTACCCTCGATTTCTATAGGGAAAGACGAATTCACATTTACTCCGTTTTCACGCAAAACATTGAGTAAAGTTTCCATAGGTCTTTCGGGAAGTCTCCCCTCACCTGTGAAGACACATTTTTTACCGAGAGCTGCTCCTGCAGGTACAAGAAAACGAAGCGTAGAGCCGCTTTCAGAACAGTCTACTATACATTCTTTTTTATTATCTTTTATCGGCGAAACATAAAATGTATTACCTTTTCTTTCAATTTCCGCACCCATACTTTCAAGTGCTGAAATTGTAGCTTCTATATCACGTGATAAATTATCAATTTCAATTTCACTTTCACCGTCTGCAAGAGAAGCACAGACGAATATTCTGTGTGCAACTGATTTTGAAGAAATCGCGTCAATTTCACCTGACAGTTTTTTGGGAGTTATAATTACATCCATATCAGAAAACCTCAAGCAACTCTAAAAATTTATCAACACTCATCTTCACGATTTCGCAAAGACCGATATTTTTCGGTGCAATAAAAGAAATATTATTACCGCTTATTTTTTTATCCTTACAAATATATTTCACAAGAGACGGAGTTTCAAAAGGACAATCTGTTTTAAGGTTGTTATTTTTGCAGGCAAATTCAATCTGATCTGAAAGATTACGTGGGAAAACTTTGCATCTGTATGAAAATTCTGCTGCTTTCACCATACCCATAGCAACTGCAGTGCCGTGAGAATAAATATAATCACTCGCCTTTTCAATTGCATGACCGAAAGTATGTCCGAAATTTAGTTTCTGACGTCTGCCTTTGTCAAACTCATCGTCTGTTACAAAATCTCTCTTTATTTCCACACATCTTGCAATAATATCTTCCATATCGTCTCTTACGTTTCCGTATTTAACTCTGTTGAAAAGCGCTTCATCGGCAATAACTCCGTATTTGATAACTTCTGCCATACCGTCTGCAAAAACATTATCAGGCAAGGTGTCAAGAAACGTTGTATCACATAAAACAAGCTCCGGATGATTGAAAACACCTACGAGGTTTTTACCCTCTGATAAGTTAACTGCAGTTTTACCGCCTACAGATGAATCAACTGCTGCGAGCAAGGTTGTGGGCATCTGAATCACGCCGATTCCGCGAAGATACAAAGCACCTGCAAGACCTGACAAATCACCTACAACACCACCGCCGAAAGCAAGAATCACGTCAGATTTTGTAAAGTTTTTTGCCGCAAGCCTTTCAAGCAAACGTGTGAGAACTTTTGTTGATTTTGATTTTTCACCGGGCTGAAAAACAAAACATTCTGTAGCAATATTATTTTTATCCAATAATTTTTTTATCTTTTTATAATGAAGTCTGTAAACATTCATATCTGACACAAGCATTACCTTTGCGTCGCCAAAAAGTTCCTTGATTTTCTCAGGTAACATCTGTGCAACGTTTTCACCGATAATAACATCGTATCTGCTTGAAACTTTTACATTTACTACTCTCATTTTAATACACCTACTTAGCTTGTCGTTTTTGTTCTGCGCCTTCTTCGAGAAGATTTTCCAATTTTTCTCTGTCGCCTTCTCTGATTATTTCGCTGTATTTCTTCAGATTATTTACGAGAATATCAATTTCATCTGCAAGGAAATCTTTATTTTCAAGAAACAACTCAGCCCACATTTTTGCGTTGAGTTTTGAAATTCTTGTCATGTCTTTATAACTGCCTGCAGAGAAACCTCTTTGCTTTATTGCCTCAGGGCTTTTTACATAAGCATTTGAAATAACGTGAGGAAGCTGGGAGGTAAAAGCAATTATTCTGTCGTGTTCAGTATCTGTAGTAATTTTAACACCACCGAAGCCTAAAGACAAGAAAAAGTTTTTAAGTTTTTCAAGAAGTTCAATAGTTACGTCTTCATAAGGAGTAAGAATCATTGATGCGCCTTTGAACATACTTGCACGAGAATAATTGAATCCCCAACTTTGTGTGCCTGCCATAGGGTGTCCGCCTACAAAAATGAAATCACCTTTTTCTGCTATTTCTTTCATCTCACCGCAAACGTATCTTTTAACACCGCAACAGTCAATCACAACTGCACCCTTTTTGATTTTACTTTTGCGTTCTTTTATAAACTCAACGGCTTTTTCCGGGTAAAGAGAAACTAGAATCATATCACAGTCTGATATATTTTCGTCTGTCATTTCCACGTCATAAGCACCAACAAGTTTTGCCGCAAGAAGTGTGCTCTCTGAAATTTCGCAGGCATAAACTTCATGGGATGTCATTTCCTTAATTGCTCTTGCAAAAGAGCCACCGATAAGACCGAGACCTACTATTCCGATTTTCATTTCGTTCACCTGAAATCTTTTATAATTTTTCTTACTGCTTCAACTTCTCTTACAACTTCTCTGAATTCATCAGGCTTGAGTGCCTGAGGACCATCGCAAAGAGCATGTGCAGGATCGTTATGAACTTCTATCATAAGCCCGTCTGCACCTGCAGCAACTGCTGCTAAAGCGAGAGGTCTTACAAGTCTTGAAATTCCTGCTGCGTGTGACGGGTCTGCAATAATTGGAAGGTGTGACTTTTCTTTTAAAAGAGCAATTGCAGAAACGTCCATTGTGTTTCTTGTGTAATTTTCAAAAGTTCTTATACCTCTTTCACAGAGCATTACTTTTGAATTACCCCCTGCCATTATATATTCGGCACTCATAAGCAATTCTTCCATTGTGTTTGCAAGACCGCGTTTGAGAAGAATAGGTTTATCTGTACGTCCTAATGCTTTAAGAAGTTCAAAGTTCTGCATATTTCTGGCACCCACCTGGATAACATCTACATCCTGAAATAAATCAAGGTGTGATAAATCCATGATTTCAGTAACAATAGGCATACCTGTTTCTTTACGTGCTTCTTTAAGAAGCTCTAATCCTTCTGCTCTCATTCCCTGGAAAGCATAAGGAGATGTTCGCGGTTTAAAAGCACCGCCACGGAGCATCGACGCACCGCCCGCACTTACATCTCTTGCTATTGAACAGATTTGCTCTTTGCTTTCAACTGAACAAGGGCCTGCGATATATTGGAAATTACCACCGCCGATTTTAAGCCCACCGATATCTATAACTGTATCATCAGGGTGGAATTTTCTGTTAGCATTTTTATATGGCTCACTGATTCTCTTAACTGTATCTACAATTCCGAGACCGCTTATCAAATCTGTATCAACATGGCTTGTGTCACCAATAAGACCGAGAACAGTTTCATACTCACCTTCACTTCTGTGAACATCAATTCCGAGAGAATGAAGCCAATTTACAAGATTCTGAACCTGATTTTCATCTGTGTTCTTTTTAAGTACAACTACCATAATATTTCCTCCAAAAAAATATCCCCGCAGTAAATTTTACTGCGGGGTTGTGATTAACTGAATACTTGCGTTCAATTAGTCATTACAGCAAAACTTACCGGACCTTACCAAAAAATTGATAAAGTAAAAGTAAAAATAATAAAATGCTGTAAAGATTGATTTGAACATTTTATATGTCTCCTGACCTTTGATATTAAATGCATTATAGCACCGTCAATTTTTGTTGTCAAGTAAATTTTTAAAATTACTCCTGCATTTCAAACTGTGTTTCCGCGTAAGCAGAAAGCATAGGTTCAACTTTTTTCTTTTTAAATTTTCGGTCAACGTAGTTTCTCGTTATCTTTATAACCTGCCCTGACAAAACGAGTACGCCGATTAAGTTTGGTGTTGCCATCAAGGCATTGAGTGTATCTGATATTTCCCACGCAAGAGAAAGATTCATTGCAGAGCCGGCAACTATCATAAGAGAAAAAATGATTTTATATATAAGTCCCGCTTTATTACCGAAAAGGTATTCAAGACATTTTTCTCCGTAAAAAGACCAACCAATCACAGTCGTAAAAGCAAAAAGAGTTATAGAAACAGATACGATAACTCCGGCATAAGATGAAAAAACATGGCTGAAAGCCTCACCTACCAATGCCGCACCCTGAAGGTCTGAATAAGATGTAACGCCTGTTGAAAGGACAGTAAAGGCAGTGAGTGTACACACAATAATTGTATCAAAAAACACTTCAAACACGCCCCACATACCTTGCACAACCGGCTCTTTTACATCTGCGGTTGAATTTACAATAACGCCTGAGCCGAGACCTGCTTCGTTTGAAAAAACACCTCGCTGAAAACCGAGAGTTATTGCATTTTTTATAAGAGTACCGCTTATTCCGCCTACAACTGCACTGATGCCAAAAGCACCTTTGAAAATCTGGGAAAACACATTCGGGAGAGATTCAATATTTACAACTACCACACTTAAAGTAAGGAATATGTAAAGCACAGCCATAAAGGGAACAATTTTTTCTGCAACCTGACCGATTCTTTTTACACCGCCTATAAGGATAAAGCCTACCACAACAGAAAGCACAATACCCACTGCCAGGGGCGGAATGCCGAAAGATGAGTTAAGTGAAACTGCAATTGAGTTTACCTGAGACATATTGCCGATTCCGAAAGATGCGAGAACACAAAAAACAGCAAACAAAACAGAAAGCAATTTGCCTGCCTTTTTATTTTTAAAGCCTTCGCTTATGAAATACATGGCACCGCCGGACCACTCGCCTTTTTTATTCTTTTTGCGGTAATATACACCAAGCACATTTTCTGCAAAAGAGGTCATCATACCGAAAAACGCAGAAACCCACATCCAGAAAACCGCACCTGCACCGCCTATTGCTATAGCTGAAGCAACGCCTGCAATATTGCCTGTGCCTATGGTAGCGGCAAGGGCGGTTGACATAGCCTGAAACTGAGAAAGTGATTTTTTGTCACCATTGTTTTTCGACTTTGAAAATATAGTTGATTTAAGTACGTGCTTGAACTTGAAAATCTGAAAAAAGCCAAGTCTTACTGAGAAGTAAATGCCTGTGCCGATTATAAGAATCAACATAGGCACACCCCATACAACTGAGTTTATTGCGTCATTTATTCTTTCTATCACGTGCATTTGAATTTCCACCTACTCTCGGTAAATCCCATCTGAAATGTGCCGCAAGCATACGAATAATAACGACAAAAAGAACGGGAACTACGATTGATACAGTATTATTTATATCAAATTTCTGCATGAAATAATACAACATACCGCCAAAAATTGCGGCAATTGCATAAATCTGTTTTACAAGCACAAGAGGTTTTTCACGGCTTAACAAATCTCTTAAAATACCGCCACCGATACCTGTTGTCATACCAAGGAAAATGCATAAAAATCCATTATCCCCAAAACCTGCAGTAACACCTGCTCTTACGCCTACTATAGCAAAAGTACCAAGACCTATTGCGTCAAAAATATTGATTGCTTTATCAATGGCAAGACGGTTTCTGAAAAACTTTTCTTTGAATACTGCTGCTATAACCAGAACAACTACTGCACATGAAACTGCATAAATCAGGTATTCAAAACTGTAAAACATTTTAGGCGGAATTTCGCCGATAATGATATCACGCATAATTCCTCCGCCGAAAGAGTTTATTACAGTAAGAAAAACAACACCGAATAAATCAAGACCGCGGTCAATTGCTATCATAGCACCTGAAAGGGCAAAAGCAATAATACCTATAACTTCTGCTATATAGAAAACTATATCAATAATTTCCATAACTCAACACTCTATTCTCCACAGATTGCGACACTTAAAGCCGCTATGTCACCAAGATTTTCTTTAAGCTCTGCCGCCACAATTTCACACACTCCGTAGGAAAGTGACAGACATTCTTCTTTTAAAACTTTTTCCATTTCTTCGCGGAGAAGATTTTCACTTCTCTGGAAAATACTTCCTATAACAATTTTTTCAGGGTTTAAAATGTCTATAATCACACTCAAGCCCCTGCCAAGATGTTCTGCACAGATTTTATAAACGCGTTTTGCGGTTTCGTCACCTGAAAGTGCCGCATCGGCTACTGATTTTGCAGTAATATTTTCAAGATCTTCTTTACACTGACAAAACAGAGTTTCCTCGCCTGACTGTAATTTTTCAAAAGCAAGAGTTTTGCCAATCTGGGCAATTCCCCCACCTGAACAGAAGCCTTCAAAGGAGCCTGATTTTCCGTAGCCTACAGGCCCGAATGGTTCAAGCCTTATATGGCCCACTTCACCTGCCATATCGTTAGTGCCGCTGTAAAGCTTTCCGTCAAGTATAAGACCTGCACCAAGACCTGTGCCGAAAGTAAGAAAAACCATATTTTTTGTACCTTTACCTGCACCGAATTTCCATTCAGCAAGTGCACAGGCATTTGCATCGTTACAGATATATACGGGGACATTAAATTCTTTATTAAGTATTTCGCAGATATGAACATCGTCCCAGCCTACCAGATTAGGAGGCGACATAATAACTCCACGTTTTGAATCAAGCGGTCCTCCGCAACTGATACCTATTGAACTGAATTCGCCCATTGTATGAGCAATCTCAATTATTTTCTCAATAGTTTCATCTTTCGAAAGAGTATCAAAACGTTCTTTTTTAATTATATCTGCATTTTCATCACCTAATACAAGGGCACATTTTGTCCCGCCTATATCAATGCCGAGATACATAAATTCACCTTATTTCTTGTCTGTACTTCCGAAACCGCCGTTACGGGTATCTGTCACATCATCGTCTTCTGTAATACCGAAAGGAAGGAAAATCCCCTGAGCAAAGCCGTTACCTGCTTTAACTGAAACAACTTTTTCGTTATCGTAAGAGCAGTTTGTCACTTTGATAAATATATGACCTTCGTTATCTGAATTATAATAGTCAGCATCAATTATGCCTACAGTATTATCAAGCTGAAGCCTGAATTTAAAGCCAAGACCGCTTCTGGGGTAAATTTTAAGCACCCAGCCGTCGTCAATTCTTGCTCTTATGCCTGTAGGAATTTTTGCAGTTTCACCGCTTTTAAGTTCAAAATCCACAGGAGCAAAAAAGTCATACCCAGCAGAGCCTGAAGTTGCACGTACAGGAAGCTTTATGTTATCATAAATTTCACGTGCATCAAAGTCAAAATTCTTCTGAAATTCTTCA
>JAZSFV010000008.1:0-5044 GCA_045532395.1 Acutalibacteraceae bacterium | reverse complement strand
ATAAACCTTGTTATTGTTGACGGTGTGCCGAAAATTCTTACACTTAAAGAAATTCTTCAGTACTATATCAAATATCAGTGCGAAATTATTACAAGAAGAACACGCTTCAACCTTAAGAAAGCTCAGGAAAGAGCACATATTTTAGAAGCACTCAAAAAAGCACTCGATTTTATTGATGAAGTTATCGCAATTCTCAGAAATTCAAAGAGCATCGCTGAAGGTAAAGAAGCACTTATGGCTCGCTTTGATTTTGACGATGTTCAGGCTCAGGCAATTGTTCAGATGCGTCTCGGACAACTTACAGGTCTTGAAAAAGAAAAAATTGAAGAAGAACTGCTTGCTCTTAAAGAAAAAATTGCAGATTATCTTGATATTCTTGCAAATGAATGGAGAGTTCTTGCTATTGTTAAAGAAGAAGCAATGGCTATCGGCGATAAATTCGGCGATGACAGAAGAACTGAAATTGCAAGCATAAGCGGTGAAGTTGACATTGAAGACCTCATTCCCGAAGAAGAATGTGTTTATACAATGACTACTCTCGGCTAAATCAAACGTCAGCCTACTGAAACTTATCAGATTCAGCGTCGTGGCGGCAGAGGTGTTAAAGGTCTTACACGCCGTGAAGAAGATATTGTTGAAACAATGTTTACCTGCTCAACGCATGACTACGTTGTATTCTTTACAAATGCAGGCAGAATGTACAGACTTAAAGGTTATGAAATTCCTGAAGGAAGCCGTACAAGTAAAGGCATGAACATTGTAAATCTTCTTCCCATTACTCAGGAAGAAAAAGTTTCTGCAATGATTCGTGTTAAACCTGAAGCAGATGATGATAAATACGTTTGTATGGTTACAAGAAACGGTATTATCAAGAGAACTGCAGTTTCTGAATACAGAAATGTACGTAAGTCAGGTATTATTGCTGTTAACCTTGATGAAGGCGATGAACTTGCATGGGTTAAACTGACAAGCGGTAATGACGACCTGCTCGTTGCTACAAAGAAAGGTATGTGTATCCGCTTCAACGAAAGTGATGCACGAGTGCTGGGCAGAACTGCAAGAGGTGTTAAGGCTATTGATCTTAAAGCAGGCGACGAAGTTATCGGCTTTGACGTTCTCCGCGAAGGTACAACAGTTCTTACCGTTAACGAAAGAGGTTATGGCAGACGAAGCAGTAACGACGATTACCATATTCAGTCAAGAGGCGGTAAGGGTGTTAAGAACTATCGTGTTGAACAGTTCGGCGACGTAAGTGCAATCAGCGTTGTTGATGAAAACGAAGACGTAATTCTTATTTCATCAGACGGTATTATCATCAGAATTCCTGCAAACGAAATAAGCACTTTTGCAAGACCTTCAAAAGGTGTTCGTGTGATGAAAGTTACTGAAGGTGAACGCCTTGCAACAATGACTACTACTGAACATATCGATGCAGAAGATGACACTGACGCAGAAGAAATTCAGGAAGAATCAGCAGAAGAAAATCAGTAATATAATTTAAACTGTCGATAAGTTTTTATCGACAGTTTTTCCGAAAGGATAGTTTTTATGCAGTTAAATATCAAAGCAATCAAAGGAACACAGGATGTTCTGCCTAATGAAAGTTACAAAAATCAGTTTATTGAAAAAACTGCTCTCGAAATTGCAGAAACTTTCGGCTTCAAAGAAATCAGAACTCCTGTTTTTGAACAGACTGAACTTTTCCAGCGTTCAGTTGGTGACACAACAGACGTTGTGCAAAAAGAAATGTATACTTTCACAGACAAAGGTGATCGTTCAATCACTCTTCGTCCCGAAGGTACTGCAGGTGCAGTAAGAGCATTTCTTGAACATGGTCTTTTTAATGATGCACTTCCCCAGAAAGTGTGCTATGTAACTTCATGCTACAGATACGAAAAACCGCAGGCAGGCAGACTCAGAGAATTCCATCAGTTTGGTGTTGAGTGCCTTGGCACTGCTTCTCCCGCAGCAGATGCAGAAGTTATTTCTCTTGCAAATGAAATTTTCGGATTTTTAGGAATCAGAAACCTTGAACTTCAGATTAACTCAATCGGTTGTCCGAAATGCCGTGCAGAATATCATAAAGCACTTAAAGAATATTTTGAAAGCTACAAGGGTGAACTTTGCGAAACATGTCTTGACAGACTTGACAGAAATCCCATGAGAATTCTTGACTGTAAGAGTCCTGTTTGTTCAGCTATTGCAGAAAAAGCACCCGTTGTTCTTGATTTTCTTTGTGATGAATGTAAAGACCACTTCGAGATGGTTAAAAAATATCTTGAAAACATGAAAATCGAATATAAAATCAATCCCCAGATTGTAAGAGGACTTGATTATTATACAAAAACTGTTTTTGAATTTGTTTCAACAGAAATCGGTGCTCAGGGCACAGTCTGCGGCGGCGGAAGATATGACGGCCTTGTTGAACAGATGGGCGGAGCGCATACTCCCTCTCTCGGTTTTGCTATGGGTCTTGAAAGACTTCTCCTTCTTATTGATGCTCAGGGAATCGAACTTCCCGAAGCAAGAAGATGCGATGTTTATGTTGCGTCAATCGGTGAAAAAGCATCACTTGCAGCATCAGAAATCGTTACAGATTTAAGAAGCGGTGGAATCAGCGCGCAGTTTGACGTTGTTGGCAGGTCTGTTAAAGCACAGATGAAATACGCAAGTAAAATAAATGCGCAGTATTCAATGGTGCTTGGCGACAGCGAAATTGAAAACAACAAAGCTATGCTTAAAAATATGGACACAGGCGATATGGCTGAAGTTGAACTTGACACATTTGCAGATGATTTCATGAACATTATGGTTCAGAATGCTGCTCGCGGTCTTGGTGAATTTATAGGTTCTGAAGACCTTGACTTAAGTTCAATTTTAGGCACACTTCCGCAGGAATAAGAGGAAAGGAAGAAAAATTATGGATACAATGGTAGGTAAAAAAAGAACAGACTACTGCGGTACTTTTACTGCAAAAGATATCGGCAGAAAAGTTACTGTTGCAGGTTGGGTTCAGCGTCAGCGTGACCTTGGTGCTCTTATTTTCATCGATTTAAGGGACAGAACCGGTATTGTTCAGCTTGCTTTTGACGATACAACAGATAAAGAAATTTTTGAAAAGGCTTTCGCAGCAAGAAGCGAATTTGTTCTTATGGCAAGCGGTATCGTCCGCGAGCGTTCTTCAAAAAATATGGATATCCCCACAGGTGAAATCGAAATTTTTGTTGACGATTTAAGAGTTCTTGCAAAGAGCGAAACAACACCTTTCGAAATTATCGAAAACTGTGCAACAAGCGAACTTACACGCCTTAAATACAGATACCTTGACTTAAGACGTCCTGATTTGCAGAGAAATATTCTCATGCGTCATAAAATCACAAAAATTACCCGTGACTACTTTGATGAAAACGGATTTATCGAAATCGAAACTCCCATGCTCATCAAATCAACTCCCGAAGGCGCACGTGACTTCCTTGTTCCCAGCAGAATTCATAAAGGAACTTTCTATGCTCTTCCCCAGTCACCTCAGCTTTATAAACAGCTTTCGATGGTTGCAGGTTTTGACAGATATATGCAGATTGCACGTTGCTTCCGCGACGAAGACCTGCGTGCAGACAGACAGCCTGAGTTTACACAGATTGACTTTGAAATGTCATTCGTAGATATGGAAGATGTTCTTTCAATCGGCGAAGGTTATATCAAGAGAGTTTTCAAAGAAGCAATCGGTGTAGATATCGAAACTCCCATTCCCAGACTTACTTATAAAGAGTCAATGGAGCGTTACGGTAGCGACAAGCCTGACACTCGTTTTGGAATGGAACTTGTTGATCTGAGCGAAACAGTAAAAGACTGCGGTTTCGGAGTATTTACTTCTGCTCTTCAGGCAGGCGGTTCAGTAAGAGCAATTACTGCAAAAAATGCATTCAATGTTCTTACAAGAAAAGAAGTTGATAAACTTACAGAATTTGTACGCGGTATCGGTGCTAAAGGTCTTGCATGGGCAAGAATCGGCGAAGACGGCGCAATTGCTTCATCTTTTGCAAAGTTTATGACAGAAGATGAAATGGCTGCAATCAAAGAAAAATGCGGTGCAGAAAACGGCGACGTAATTCTTATCATCGGCGATACAAAAAATTCTATTGTTCTTTCAGTTCTCGGTGCACTCCGCTGTGAAGTTGCAAAGAAACTTGATATTATCGATAAATCAAAATTCAATCTTCTCTGGGTTATCGAGTTCCCCTTCTTCGATTGGGACGAAGATACACAGCAGTGGGTTGCTATGCACCATCCTTTCACATCTCCCATGGATGAATGTGTTGATTATCTTGAAACAGATAAAGCAAACGTAAGAGCAAAAGCATACGACCTTGTTCTTAACGGCATCGAACTTTCAAGTGGTTCTATAAGAATTACTGACCCTGATTTGCAGAACAGAATGTTTAGACTTCTGGGACTCAGCGAAGAAGAATCACATGCAAAATTCGGCTATCTTACAGATGCTTTCAAATATGGTGCACCGCCTCACGGTGGTATGGGTATCGGCCTTGACAGACTTGTTATGCAGATGCTCCGTACAGAGACACTCCGCGATGTTATTGCATATCCGAAAGTTCAGAATGCAAGTGAGCCCATGACAGACTGTCCCTCAGTTATTGATACAGCGCAGCTTGATGAACTTGCAATTATGGTAAATCTTCCTGTAGAAGAATAAAATTATTGATCCTCCTGCTTTTATTAAAGTGGGAGGAATTTTTTCTAATAAATTTTAATTTGACTTGGAATTATTTAACTGATAATATATTTATATAGGATACCTATTCAAAAGGAGGTAAAAATATGAAAAAAGTTATAAGTATTTTATTAGCAATGATTATGGTTTTTACAATGTTCAGTACAGTTGCTTTTGCTGAAAGTAACAAGGTTGAATTAGAAGGTAAAACCTATGATATAACAAATAAACATCCCTGGATTTTTGTTCACGGTATGGGCGGTTGGAACAAATACGGTGAAGAAGCTTACTGGGGAGGCTGGGCATCTTCCGAGG
>JAZSFV010000002.1:0-4489 GCA_045532395.1 Acutalibacteraceae bacterium | reverse complement strand
TAATATATAGACTATAATCCATATACGTTTTTATCGTATTAATATATTTGTGTTAAGAAAGGAGGATATTATGGGCATATTTAAACTTCACAGTGAATTTGCACCTACTGGGGATCAGCCTCAGGCTATAGATGCGTTGGTAAAGGGTTTTAAAGAAGGAAATCAGTTTCAGACATTACTTGGAGTTACTGGTTCAGGCAAGACTTTTACTATGGCAAATGTTATTGCCGCACTTGATAAGCCTACACTTATTATTGCTCATAATAAAACTCTTGCAGGACAGCTTTACGGAGAGTTCAAGGAGTTCTTTCCTGAAAATGCAGTAGAGTATTTTGTTTCCTACTACGATTATTATCAGCCTGAGGCATATGTACCAAGTACGGATACCTATATAGAGAAGGATTCATCCATAAATGACGAGATAGACAAATTAAGACATTCGGCCACGATGTCCCTTATGGAGCGAAGGGATGTTATTATCGTTGCCAGTGTTTCTTGTATATATTCTTTAGGTGACCCTATAGATTACAGAAATATGGTTATATCATTGCGAAATGGCATGGAAAAATCCCGCGATGAATTAATAGATAAACTCGTTGAACTTCAATACGAAAGAAATGATGTAAACTTTATCAGGAATAAATTCCGTGTCCGCGGTGATGTTGTTGAAATTTATCCCGTATATTCAAACGATAAAGCAATACGTGTTGAGTTTTTCGGTGATGAAATAGACAGAATCTGTGAAGTAAATGCACTTACGGGAAATGTAATTTCAGTTTTGTCCCACGTTGCCATATATCCCGCTTCACATTATGTTGTGTCAAAAGACCGCCTTGAAGAAGCAATTAAAGATATAAATGAAGAAATGGTACAATGTTACGCTGATTTTGAAGCAGAAGGTAAACTTCTTGAAGCACAGCGAATAAAACAAAGGACAGAGTATGATATCGAAATGTTACGCGAAACAGGTTTCTGCAAAGGTATTGAAAACTATTCTCGCGTTATGTCAAGGCGTGAACCGGGCTCAACACCTAACACTTTACTTGATTATTTTCCTGATGATTTTTTACTCTTTCTTGATGAATCACACGTTATGCTTCCACAAGTTAAGGGGATGTATGCAGGAGACAGAGCACGAAAAGAGAGTCTCGTGCAGTACGGATTCCGTCTGCCGTCAGCATTTGATAACAGACCGCTTATGTTTGATGAGTTTTATTCAAAAATAGGACAGAAAATTTTTGTCAGTGCAACTCCCGGACAGTTTGAAAAAGAAACGAGTTCTCATATAGCTGAGCAGGTTATCAGACCTACAGGTCTTCTTGACCCGGAAATATCAGTAAGGCCGATTGAAGGTCAGATTGATGACCTGGTTTCCGAAATCAATATTCGAGCTGAACGCGGTGAAAGAACTCTCGTTACAACGCTTACGAAAAAAATGGCTGAAGACCTTACTGATTATTTTGAAAATTTATCGATGAAAGTCAGATACATGCATTACGATGTTGACACTATTGAAAGAATGCAGATTATTCGCGATTTGCGAATGGGTGAGTTTGATGTGCTGATAGGTATTAACCTTTTGCGTGAGGGACTTGATATTCCTGAGGTTTCACTCGTAGCGATTTTAGATGCTGATAAAGAAGGCTTTTTACGTTCAGAAACTTCGCTTATACAGACAATAGGTCGTGCGGCTCGAAACGCAAATGGTCAGGTCATAATGTATGCTGATTGTGTTACACCGTCTATGGAACGTGCAATTAATGAAACTTACCGCAGACGTGACAAACAAATGAAATATAATGAAGAAAACGGTATCATTCCCACGACTATAAAGAAAGATGTGCGTGATGTTATCGAAATTTCAAGTAAGGAATCAAAATCAAATACTTCATCGAAATATATGAGCAGAAAAGAAAGAGAAGAATTAATAGAAAGATTGACACGCGAAATGAAAGCTGCGGCGAAAATACTTGAGTTTGAACATGCAGCAGCATTGCGTGACAGAATTGAAAAATTAAGGCAGGGAAAATAAATTGCAAAAAAAGATTGTTGTTAAAGGCGCAAAAGAGCATAATTTGAAAAATGTTGATATTGAACTACCACGTGACCAGTTAATTGTTTTTACAGGTCTTTCAGGTTCCGGTAAATCTTCGCTTGCTTTTGACACTATTTATGCTGAAGGTCAGAGAAGATATGTTGAATCATTGTCTTCTTATGCGAGACAGTTTTTAGGTCAGATGGAAAAACCGAATGTTGATTACATTGAAGGTTTATCACCGGCTATTTCAATTGATCAGAAAACAACTTCTAAAAATCCTCGTTCAACTGTAGGAACAGTTACGGAAATTTATGACTATCTTCGTCTTTTATATGCGAGAATCGGTGTTCCGCACTGTCATATATGCGGTAAAGAAATTTCAAGACAAACAGTTGATCAGATAGTTGATAAAGTTATGAAACTTCCTGAATCTACAAAAATTCAGGTTATGGCACCGATTGTCAAAGGAAGAAAAGGTGAACACGTAAAAGAACTTGATTCTGCCAGAAAATCGGGCTTTGTAAGAGTTCGTATAGACGGTATAATCTATGACCTTTCAGAAGAAATCAAACTCGAAAAAAATATAAAACATAATATTGATGTGGTTATTGACAGACTTGTGATTAAAGAAAATATCAAAAGTCGTCTTGCTGATTCTGTTGAAACAGCATCTCGCCTGACTGATGGTATAATTCTCATAGATGTAATCGGTGGTGAAGAACTTCTTTTTTCACAGAACTTTGCTTGTCCTGAACACGGAAGTTCAATTGATGAATTGACACCGAGAATGTTTTCTTTCAATAATCCTTTTGGTGCGTGTCCGACATGTTCAGGTCTTGGTGTTTCTAAAAAAATCAATCCTGATTTAATAATTCCTGATAAAAATCTTTCAATCAGAGATGGTGCTATCAAAGGTACTGGCTGGAGTAATGCAGATAAAGGCACAATTGCTGAAATGTATTATGAAGGCATAGCAAATAAATATGGTTTTACACTTGATACACCGGTTAAAGACATTTGCAAAGAAGGTCTTGATGCTCTTTTATATGGTACAAACGGCGAAAAAATCAAAATGGTAAGAAAAAATGAATATGGCACAGGCTCATATTTTACTGATTTTGAAGGTGTTGTTGTAAATCTGCAGAGAAGATACGATACTACTACAAGTGAATGGTCAAGAAACGATATTGAACAATATATGGATGATAGTGTTTGTTCAGATTGTGGTGGTGCAAGGCTGAAAAAAGAATCATTGAGTGTGACTGTCGGTGGAATCAATATACATGAATTTACACAGATGACTATCGTCGAGGCAATCAGTTTTATTGACAGCCTCTTGCTGAGTGAAAGAGACATGGCGATAGCTGTTTTGATTGTTAAAGAAATCAGGGAGCGTTTATCTTTCCTTAATTCGGTAGGGCTTTCTTACCTGACACTTTCCCGTCAGTCAGGAACACTCTCAGGCGGTGAAAGTCAGCGAATACGTCTGGCAACACAGATAGGTTCTTCACTGACCGGTGTGCTTTATGTGCTTGATGAGCCGAGTATCGGACTTCACCAGAGGGATAACGCAAAACTTCTTGCTACTTTAAAACAACTCCGGGATTTAGGAAACACGCTGATTGTTGTTGAACACGATGAGGAGACCATGCAGGAAGCTGACTATATTGTTGACATCGGCCCCGGTGCAGGTATACATGGTGGTAACGTTATTTTTTCAGGAAGTTACGATAAAATTTTAGAATGTGATGATTCAATTACAGGTCAATATCTTAGTGGCAAAAAGAAAATTGAAGTGCCTCAAAACAGACGGAAGGGTAACGGAAAAACATTAAAAATTATCGGTGCGAAACACAATAATCTGCAGAATATTGATGTTGAAATTCCGCTGGGCGAGTTTGTTTGTGTTACCGGTGTTTCCGGTTCAGGCAAATCCTCGCTGATTAATGAAATACTTCATAAAAAACTTGCATGTGAACTCAATGGTGCGAAGAAATTTCCGGGTAAGCATGAAAGAATTGAGGGCGTTGAATATCTTGATAAAGTAATTGATATTGACCAGTCTCCTATAGGCAGAACGCCACGTTCTAACCCCGCAACTTATACAGGCGTATTTAATGATATCAGAGAACTTTATGCATCTACTGCAGACTCGAAAAAGCGTGGCTACAATGCAGGCAGATTTTCATTTAACGTCAAAGGCGGTCGTTGTGAAGCTTGTCAGGGAGATGGTATCGTTAAAATTGAAATGCATTTTTTAGCTGATATTTATGTGCCTTGTGAAGTTTGTAAAGGACAACGATATAACCGTGAAACGCTTGAAATTAAATACAAAGATAAGAATATCAGTGAAGTTCTTGATATGACCGTAGAAGAAGGTCTTGACTTCTTTTCAAAACTCCCGAAAATCAAGCGTAAATTACAGACCCTTTATGATGTAGGCTTAGGTTA
>JAZSFV010000050.1:0-8890 GCA_045532395.1 Acutalibacteraceae bacterium | reverse complement strand
GAACATACCTGCAAAAGGTGTTTCCTCTGTCATGTTACCCTTGCTGTCAACAAGCTGAACAAAGGGAAGGTCATATTTTCTGCCAACGTTTGCGTCATCTTCACCGAATGCGGGAGCGATATGAACGATACCTGTACCGTCAGTGAGAGTAACGTAGCCGTCGCAGGTTACGAAGTATGCCTTTTTATGCTGTTTCTCGATAATTTCACCGCAACAGTCAAACAAAGGCTCATATTCTTTATATTCAAGGTCTTTACCTACATAGGTTTCGATAATTTCGTAAGGTGCAGTTTCATTTTCGCCGCCGAGGATTTTTTCGCAAAGTGCTTCAGCGAGAATATAAGTATAGCCATCAGCAGTTTTAACTTTAACGTAATTTTCTACGGGGTTTACGCAAAGAGCAAGGTTTGAGGGAAGAGTCCAGGGAGTTGTTGTCCAAGCAAGGAAATATGCGTCTTCGCCGATAACCTTGAATCTTACAACTGCTGAACGCTCCTTGACTGCTTTATAACCCTGAGCAACTTCGTGAGATGAAAGGGGAGTTCCGCAACGGGGGCAATAGGGAACAATTTTGAAGCCTTTGTAAAGAAGACCTTTATCAAAAATCTGTTTGAGTGCCCACCATTCAGACTCGATGAAATCATTGTGATATGTTACATAAGGGTTATCCATGTCAGCCCAGAAGCCAACTGTTGATGAGAAATCTTCCCACATGCCCTTATATTTCCATACGCTTTCTTTACATTTATCGATGAAAGGAGCGATGCCGTATTCTTCAATCTGCTCTTTACCGTCAAGGCCTAAAAGTTTTTCAACTTCAAGTTCAACGGGAAGACCGTGAGTATCCCAGCCCGCTTTTCTCGGCACCTGACAGCCTTTCATTGTGCGGTAACGGGGAATCATGTCTTTGATAACACGTGTTAAAACGTGGCCGATATGAGGTTTGCCGTTTGCTGTGGGTGGTCCGTCATAGAAAACGTAAGGCTCGCCCTCACGTGCAGATGATTTCTCAAAGATTTTGTTTTCTTTCCAGAATTTCTCAACTTCTTTTTCGCGGTCTACAAAGCTGAGATTGGCAGAAACTTTCTTGTACATTTTAAAATCTTCCTTTCAATCAATATGAGTAAAGAATATCCGATATATGATACCACAAAAGCAGTAAATTGTCAATTAAACTGCTTAAAGTTTTCGTCGTCATTGACCGACGTGATTTTGTTGTCTTTAAGCAAAAGTCCGCAGAGTTTGAGAAGATGCTCAGTCTTTGCTGCACCCTCATGCTCCATGCCTTTATAAAACCATACGCGGTCTTTTATTGCACTTGTGGAAACGTCAATTTCCATATCAAGATTATCGCAGGTTGCTCCCATTGAGCAGGAAGCAGTGTCAACAATGCCGTCTGTATGGCGCATATCACGTCTGAATGCTTTTTCCATGGGAAGACCGTAACCGCAAAGGGAGAAAAACTCAACTCCCCTGTCAGAATGCGTCTTTATAAACGAATGAAAATCTTTTCTTACGGCATAATTTTCATCACAGATTTTTGCCAGTTTCTCGCTCATTTTATGCTTACTGCGTAAATCTTCATAATCGCCGTGAGGCACTGCACCCCAGCCCACTGACGAACGTGAAAGCACTGTGTCACGCAAGGCACTGAAAATATTGTCGATAATATTTTTACGTGTCTTTTTTGTAAGAAGAGATGTGAGCTTTGAAAGCTCTTTCGGGATAATATCGCTTTCGTTATCGGCGAAGCTTCCCTCAATCAATTTAAGAGCAAGGCTTGAGCCATCGTAAGCGGGAACAACACCTACAACACGGTTTACGTTGTTGCGGAAAGCATATTTATTTACATAGGCAGTTGAAATTGTACCGCCAAGGCTTACGGGAACAAGGTTTACTTTATCCACACCACGTTGTTTCATAACGTTAAGGATAAATTCATCAAGTTCACCTATCACCTGCTCTGTATTGCCGAATGAATTATATGTAAAGAAATAGAAGTTTTCTTCCCCTATTTCCACCGCAATTTTATCAACGGGGAGCATGCGTTTTATATATTTTCTTTCGCTTTCGGTGCATTCTTTGAAACTGTTTGGGAAACGTTCAACCTTAAGTTTATGCACTTCTCTTCCGTCTTCATCAAGACGCAGACCATCTATCTGACGTGAAAACTCCTTATAGACAGATTTGGAAAGGCCGCAGTCGCACCTTGTAACCACAGAAGCAATAAAGGGCATGACAATTTTTTTAACCAGAGCTTTTGAGTCAAAATCAATGGGCCATACACGTTTATTATTTTCTGTATTGATAACGGTTGACTGCCCTATACCTGCTATGGCAATTGCAGGGTAAATTTTATTTTCCATAAAAACCTCTCTTTATCGCATCAGTACAAACTGTGCTATAGCAAAGTAAATCGAAAGCGTTGCTGCGTCAACAATAGTCGAAAGCAAAGGACCTGCCATAAGCGCCGGGTCCACGCGCACAAGACGTGCAAGAATAGGCAGAGTGCAGCCGATTATGTTGGCAATAACAACCGTTGCAAACATTGAAACGGAAACGATTAAATACTGGGGAATGTCTCCGCCACCAACAAGCATAAGCCTTGCGAAATTAAGCACGGCAAGGACAGTTGCACAACATATTGCAACGCGTAATTCTTTGAAAACGACTCTGAAATAGTCTTTTATTTTAATTTCACCAAGGGCAAGACCACGGATAACAAGTGTTGAAACCTGGCTGCCTGCGTTACCGCCCGTACCCATGAGCATGGGCATGGCGGAAATAAGAAAGGCAAAGTCTGCAAGAAGTGCTTCCTTCTGGCTGATAATCTGCCCGGTAAGTGTTGCAGAAACCATAAGGGTAACAAGCCAGATGATTCTGTTTTTTGACATTTTGGAAACGCCTGTTTTAAGGTAAGTATCATCTGACGGATTAAGAAGAGCCATCTTTTCAAAGTCTTCTGTGTTTTCTTCTTCGATGATGTCGACGATATCGTCGATGGTGATGATGCCGACAAGACGGTTTTCACTGTCTGTAACGGGCACACTCAACAAGTCGTATTTTCTTGCCAAATCTGCAACGGTTTCCTGGTCGTCGGAGGTTGTGACGGAAATAATCAGTTTATCATCGTCCATTATTTCCGTAAGGGGAGTTTTTGCGTCGCAGAGAAGCAAATCTTTAAGGTCTAAAATACCCACAAGGTGGCGTTTATCGTCAATGCAATAGCAGGTGTAGATAGTTTCTTTGTCTACGCCTGTTTTTCTTATCTGTTCAATTGCCTGCTCGGCATTCAGGTAAGTATGAAGCTGCACCATTTCCGTTGTCATTATGCTTCCTGCAGTATCTTCGGCATAATTCAGGAAACGGTTGATAGTTTCACGTGTTTTGGAGTCAGTTGCCTTTAAAACCCTTGTAACTACGTTTGCAGGCACGTCCTCCAGAAAGTCAACAGTATCGTCGATGTACATATCGTCAACAAGCCTGTGAAGCTCGCTGTCTGTGATTGAACGCACGATATTTTCCTGACTGTCAGAGTCCATGTAAGAGAAAACTTCTGCAGACACATCTTTGGGCAAAATACGGAAAGCCGCAACTAAATATTTGGGGTCAATCTCGTTTAAAAAGTCTGCTATGTCAACAGAATTCATCTCTTTGAGTTTTGAATGCAGAACGTTGAATTTGTTGTTTTCAAGCAGTTCTTTCAATTCTTCAAAATCTTTTTCTTCCATAAAAAAATCCCTCTTTTCTCCAAGAGGAATAAAACCGTTTTAACCGGCAGTAAAGGTATCCCTCTTGTTATTAGATTTTCGCCTTATACAACACCCATCAGGTTCCATGAGGAATACCTCCTTTTTTTGAATGCAGAATTCAGAATGCAGAGTGCAGAGTTTATGGTGGACTTCGTCCACACCTTATATAATAGCGTCGCAGACCCGAAATTTTGCATTTTGCACTTTGCATTTCGTATAAATTAACAGTTGACCATAAAAGTCATACCTATTTCTTATTTTACGCTCATATGGGAGCGCAATTGTGAACTTTCTGTGAACATTTTTGTTTTTGAAGAAATTTTACTGCCTTTTGCATAAAAAAAAGCATGTCTACCCCTTATGGGTGAGAGAACAAAAAAACGAAAGGACAGATTATGAAACAGAAAAAGCTGACAAAAAAAGAAAAACTTTTCTGCCTTAACTTTGCGTTATGTCTTAACGAGCGGGAAGCCGCATCGAGAAGCGGATACGTAAGCCCCGAAAAAGCGGGGATAAAGTTAATGGCAAGAAAAGAAATACGCGAAGAAACAACACGTCTTATTTCAAAAAAAGCAGGAAACGAAGAAGTTATCTGCGGACTTAAACGGCTCGCTTTCGGCTCGGTTGCCGATTGCCTGAAATTGGTTTTAAGTGAAGACACAGAAAACTTCGACATCGAAAGCATGGATTTTTTCAACATTTCGGAAATCAAAAAGCCCAAGGGCGGCGGAATTGAAATCAAGTTTTTTGACCGTCTTAAAGCCTTGGATAAGCTTTCTGAAATCTGTGAAAACGATGAAGACGATTCATCAATGCCCTTTTACGAAGCCATAAGAAAATCTGCGAAAGTGCTGGAAGGCAAAACACCATGAGTAAGCTTAAATTTTCTCCTTTCTCTCAAAAACAGCTTACCGTTCTTTCATGGTGGCACCCTGAAAGCTCTTTAAGCACCTACGATGCGCTTATATGCGACGGTGCGGTAAGAAGCGGTAAAACACTTTCAATGTCTATTTCTTTTGTGGCATGGAGTTTCTTCTCGTTTACCGACACAAGCTTTGCTATCTGCGGAAAGACGGTATCTTCCATAAGAAGAAACATTGTCACACCTATTTTTCCGATTCTGAAGCAGTTGGGTTTCACATGCGAAGAAAAGCTTTCACGAAACGAAGTTACAATCACTTACGGCAAAAGGACAAACAAATTTTTTCTTTTCGGCGGCAAAGACGAAGCGTCGGCTTCTCTTATTCAGGGCATGACTCTGGGCGGTGTATTATTTGACGAAGTGGCTTTAATGCCACGTTCATTCGTTGAGCAGGCACTTGCCCGTTGCTCACTGGAGGGTGCAAAATTCTGGTTCAACTGCAACCCCGAAAACCCACAGCACTGGTTTAAAAAGGAATGGATTGAAAAATCTTATCAGAAAAACGCCCTACACATTCACTTTTTAATGCAGGACAACCCCTCACTTTCAAAAAAGGTTATTGAAAGATACCGTTCACTTTATTCAGGCACTTTCTATGAAAGGTTTGTTGAGGGCAAATGGGTGGCAGCGGAAGGAGTTGTGTATCCCCAATTCAGCGAAAAAACACATGTTGTTGTTCCCCCTGAAGAGCCGTTTGAAAAATATTATATTTCCTGCGACTACGGCACAGTCAACCCTGCATCTTTCGGACTGTGGGGAAAGAAAAAAGACAAATGGTACAGACTGAATGAATATTACCACGATTCACGTCGTGAGGGCTTTCAGAAAACTGACGAAGAACACTACACATCACTAAAAAAACTTGCCTCAGGAAAACAAATCGAAAGTGTTATCGTCGACCCGTCAGCCGCAAGCTTTATTCAATGTATCAGCCGTCACGGAGATTTCCGTGTGATACCTGCAAAGAACAAGGTGCTTGACGGAATACGTCTTGTTTCTGACTGTTTAAAAGACAGAAAGATTCTTTTTTCCCCCGGATGCAAAGATGCAATAAGGGAATTTTCACTGTACAGATGGGACACCGATTCCCATAAAGATTCTGTCAGGAAAGAAAACGACCATGCCATGGACGATATACGGTATTTTGTTTCCACAGTCCTTGATAATAACGAAAACGAATTTTTTGTTCTCTCTACTGAAAGATAAAGGAGGAAAACCTTGGGTATTAAAGATTTTTTTGCAAAAAAATACTCCTCTTCTCCCGTTGCTGCTGTGCAGACTGTGGCAAATACGGGTGTTTTAAAATCCTTTGAACATTTTTCACCCTTATCCTCAGGCCAGCTGATGCTTTACAGAAATTTACGAAGCAACGTGCCTGTTATTGATGCCGCTATCGGAAAGCTTGTAAGGCTTGTGTGTGCTTTTTCTTTAACATGTCCTGACAAGCGCATTGAAGAAGAAATGCAGAATTTTTTCAGGACTGTCCGTGTGGGCGGTAACTCAAGAGGGCTTGACACATTTATTTCAACTTACTTTGACGAGCTTCTCACCTGCGGTACGGCAGTGGGCGAAATTATCCCCACTGTTTCAGGCACTTTCGGTGCACTTTACAACACGAAACTTGAAGATATAGCTCTTAAAAGAAACGAAAACGGCTTTGACATTGACATCTGCCTCAACGGTGTGGGAAACGTGACTCCCCCGCGCCCTGACCTTATTATGATGTCTGTTTTAAATCCTACACCCTCACAGCTTGAAGGTAATTCACTGCTTAAAGGACTACCCTTCGTAAGCGAAATTTTAATGAAAATTTATCACACAATAGGCGTGAACTTTGAGCGTGTGGGCAACGTAAGATACGCAGTTACATACAAGCCGCAGAACGATGCTTTAGACAAGGCTTACGCAAAAGACAGAGCCTTGCAGATTGCAAACGAATGGAGCAAAGCCATGAGTTCATCAGGCACAGTGCACGACTTTGTTTCTGTGGGCGATGTGCAGATAAGGGCAATCGGTGCTGACAACCAGATTCTGGACAGTGAAGTGCCCGTAAGGCAGATGCTTGAGCAGATAGTTTCAAAGACAGGGCTTCCCCCGTTTATGCTGGGGCTTACTTGGTCATCAACCGAAAGAATGTCGGCTCAGCAGGCAGATATTCTCACAAGCGAGCTTGAGCATTACAGACGCATTTTAGAGCCTGTGATTCTTAAAATCGCAAACTGCTATCTCCGCATGAACGGCTACCTGCAGGAAGCGGAAGTCAAGTGGGAAGATATCTGTCTTCAGGACGCAGTTGAAACGGCAAAGGCAAGACTTTATAACGCTCAGGCAGAAAAACTTGAAAAGGAAGTGAATTCAGATGAAGAAAAACTTTGATAACGCAATTTCACTTTTAAACGTTACGGAAAAAGAACTTTCACTTATCAACCAATACTCGCTCACAGAATTGAGCGCAGAAGATGTTTTTGCTTTCAACGTAGTTTTGTGCGACAACGAAATTGACCGCGATTTTGAATGCTTCGACATTGACGCATTGAAAAGCTTAGCTGTTCTTTTCATCGGTAAGACGGGAATTTTAGACCACAACATGAAAGCAGAAAATCAGGTTGCAAGAATTTTTGCAACAGAAGTTGAAACGGTGGAAAACCAGAAAAACTCCATGGGAGAAAATTACGTGCGTTTGAAAGCACAGGCTTACATGCTTAAAAACGACAAGAACAAACCTTTAATTGACGAAATTCTTGCAGGCATCAAAAAGGAAGTAAGCATTAATTGTTCTGTGGCGGAAATTATTTGCAGCGTGTGCAGAAAAGACATTAAAAAAGGCAGATGCGACCATCAGAAAGGCAAGAAATGTTACCACATTTTAAAAAGCCCTACTGATGCTTACGAGTGGTCTTTCGTGGCAGTGCCTGCCCAGAAGAAAGCAGGCACAATCAAAGAATTTGAAAAGGAAAGCAAGGAAGAAAACACAGAAAAGCTTTTTGAAATTGCAGAAAGATACAAAACATTTCTCACGGAAGAAATTGCAAAGCTTTCTGCTGCAATTACACCTTATGTAAGTGTAAAAAGCATTAAAAACATCTGCTCATCTCTTGACATTGAAGGTCTTGAAACATTAAGAAAAGACTTTCTCTCTGCAGAACAGAAAAATCACGGACCGCAGCTTTTATCAGAAAAAGAAGCTGTTTCCATTGACGGATTCAAGATTTAAAAGAAAGGAAAATTTAAAATGAACGTATCATTCAACGGTTTTAACGACAAAGTTCTCACATTTAAATGTGACGACAAAATTGAAGCAGGATATCCCCTTAACATCACATCAAAGCACACAGTTTCAATGGCAAATAGCGGTGACAGTTTCGTAGGCTTCTGCCTTGATTCTGACAGTAAAAACGCATCAGTTCTTGTTTCAGGCTATGTGAAAATGAATTATTCAGGCACAGTCCCCACTCTCGGCAGAACACACCTTGTTTGCGCTGCAGACGGTACTGTTGAAGAAAATTCAGAAGGTGTGCCTGTGACAGTGCTCGGCATTGACGAAACTGACACAACTGTGGAATTTTTGTTTTAATTAAGAAAGGAGTTTTTTTATGGCAACATTTGACACAATAAGACTTGAAAAAGGTCTTTACAACACCAGCTCATCTTTTTCGGTTGAGCTTGAAAAGCTTGACCCCTCTGAAAACTATAAAGGCACAAGCCTTGAAGGTCTTGACGCATTCCAGCGACAGCTCAAACGCTTTGATATCAAAGTAAACGGTGCAGATTCAGACACAATTGAAAAGTTTTTCAGAACATCTGATTCTTCTGCACTTTTCCCTGAATATGTTTCACGTGCTGTAAGACAGGGTATGCAGGAAGCAGATGTACTCCCCTCAATTATTGCTTCAACAACTAACATCAATTCTCTTGACATCCGTGCAATCACATCTTCTCTTACACATGATGATAAAGAACTTGAACGTGTGGGCGAAGGTGCTTACATTCCCGAAACTACAATCAAAACACAGGATAACCTTGTTACTCTCAGAAAGAGAGGCAGAATGCTTGTGGCTTCTTACGAAGCAATCCGTTTTCAGCATCTTGATGTTTTCACAGTAACACTCAAGCAGATTGGTGCTTACATTGCACGTGCACAGCTTAAAGATGCTATCAATACACTTATCGGCGGTGACGGCAACAACAATGAAGCAACAGTTTTATCTGTTGCAAC
>JAZSFV010000042.1:0-4694 GCA_045532395.1 Acutalibacteraceae bacterium | reverse complement strand
GGAGTCCGCCCATATAATGTTATTTACATGCTTCCCAGATAATTTCCGAAGTTTTTGATTGCTTTTTCGGCGCTTTTCTTCATGTCTGTCATGGTTGAGTTTTTAGAAATCATAGAACTGCCGATAAGTGTGGCTGCACTGCCGATTGCCATAGCAACACCAAGCCCTGTCATAATTGTTTTTGAACTTGTTTTTTTCATTATTATTTTCCTCCTTGTTTGTTTTTGTCCTTATGACAGATATAGTTTTCGTATCTAATTTATAAAAATGTGAAGAAAATATTGAAAAAGCGGTATGAAAAATGGTATAATAATTTTTCAGAAGGGAGAGGAATAATTATGCCCTCTTTAAATATAGTTCTCGTCGAACCTGAAATTCCGCAGAATACAGGCAATATTGCAAGAACTTGTGCTGCTACAGGTGCAAGACTTCACATAATTGAACCGATGGGATTTAAAATTGACGATAAAAAATTAAAACGTGCAGGTCTTGATTATTGGCACCTGCTTGATATAACTTACTATAAAGATATAGAAGATTTTTATGCAAAAAATGACGGAGAATATTTCTATTTTTCAACGAAAGCCAAGCATAAATATTCTGACATAAAATATCCGGAAAATACATATCTGTTTTTTGGAAAAGAAACGAAAGGTCTGCCTGAAGAACTGTTGCTTAAAAATGCAGACAGATGTGTGAGAATGCCGATGATTAACGACTCTCATGCACGCAGTCTCAACCTTTCGAACTGTGTCTGTGTAGGTGCTTTTGAAGTTTTAAGACAATGGGATTTTCCTGAACTTTTATGTGAGGGAAAACTTACTAAATTTGACTGGTAAAAGGAGATTCTTCTGTGAATTGGTTATGGCAAGGCAACAATGATGTTGTTTTTAAAACTGCCGTTGAAAGAAAACGCGGCATACGTAAAAAATACGCTCTGATATTTATAGGTTCAGCGGTTCTGGTTGTTTTGCTTGCTTTGTTTTTCTTTTTGCTTTCTTTCGATTTTGATATAGACAATATGATTAACAAATCAGGCGGAACTGTTGTTGTTGAAGAACAGGAATACGTAATCAAAGAAGTCAAGGGTCAGCAGAATTTTCTTATGTTCTGCACAGATGACAACAACCAGAAGGTAACCTTTCTTTGTGCCGTAAGGTTTAATATGGACGATAATCAGATAAAAATTCTTCCTATTTCCACAACTGACAAAATTTTCAAGCTTAATTCCCAGAAAACGGATGCCACCGCTTGCTACAAATACGCAGGCACTTCCCAGCTTGTAAGTTCGGCTGAAGAATATTTCGGCATAACTTTCGATAAATACATTGGTTGTAAAGAAGGAAGCGTTGAAGGTATTGTTGCAAATTTCCCTGAATTCAGGATTGATTTTATTAACGATGTATCTTTAACGAACGGGGGAGAGACAATTTCCTTCAAAGCGGGTGAAAACGTAATAAAGGACGACCAGGTTTACAAACTTCTTACCTATAAATTTACAGGCAGCAGAGCTGATTATGTGAAAGGCTTTGTTGTTTCTGAAATGTTCAAACAATTTTTCAACGAATCCTTAATCGGTGAAAGAGACGAGATCTATTCAAATATTATAAGTCAGGTCAACTCAGATATATCAGTTGTTGACTTTGCATCATATAAAGATGCTATCGTCGTTCTTTCAAGCAGTAGCGTGAAAAAAGACTATGTGGTGGCTTCATCTGTGAGTGAATTCAAGAGGTGATGCAGATGGCTAAGAAAATATTAAAATGCGGCATCATCGCTTTCGCCGGCATGTTTATTGGCTTAGCAGTGTGGCTTCTTGCGTTCAATGGTGTAGAAAAGCTTCAGGCACAGGTCAAATTCCCTGATAAACCTCAGGGGACTTATAGCGGATTTTACTATAATAAGCTTTCTGACAACGAAAAAATAGTTTACGAAGTTATTATGGGTAAAATTGACAAAATGCCGAAAAAAATCCGTGTGCCTGACCTTAACGAAGAAAGTCTCAAAAAAGTTTTTGACGCGCTTCATTATGATAATGCCGAATTCTTTTTCCTTGGTGAAAATTGTGTGATTGAAACTTCTTTTTCAGCATGTTATTTTGTGCCTGAGTATTTAATGAGTGAAAAAGAATACGAAAAATGCATGAAAGAACTTGAAAAAGAAAAAAACAAAATTGTGAAAACAGTTTCAGGCTTTACTGACGATTTTGAAAAAGAACTGTATATTCACAATTATATTATTGATAAATGTCAGTATGTAGATAAAGTGGGCGGTGCATTTTCTTCAAGCTACGGCTGTCTTGTAAAAGGGACGGCATCATGCGAGGGGTATGCAAAAGCCGCAAAATATCTTCTTGACGCTGTTGGTATAGAAAACTATATCGCAAGCGGAGTTACACATGCATATAACGAAAAAGAGTCCGAAGGTCATGCGTGGAATATTGTTAAAATCAATTCAGGCTATTATCACCTTGACGTTACATGGGATGACCCCGTAAATCCTGAGGTTGAAAACAGATACGCGTATTTTAATGTCAGTGATAAAGAACTTTCTAAAACTCACGATATAGACAAAGCTTTTTCAGGCGTTTGTATAAGTGATAAAGAAAACTATTATGTAAAAAAATCTCTTGTTTTCTCGTCATATGACAGTAAAACAAGAGATGCAATGGTTTCGGAAATGGCACGTTGTATCACAAAAGGTGAGAAGACGCTTTCTTTTAAAGTAACAGACGAAAAGACTTTAAAAGTTATTAAGGAAGAGCTTTTTGATATGAACGGTATTTATTCAGTTTTGTTTTCTGCAAGTACGGTAGCAGATAAACCTGTGCCTCGTGAAGGTATTTCTTACGCAATAGATGAAAAACATATGATAATAATCATCACAGACTTTGCATAATTTTTTTGTCAGGAGGGAAACATTATGTCAGTTTTGGAAATGCAGAAACTTGAACGTGCAGCATACCCGGAAGAAGCAGGCGTTGATACTTACGTTTTACGTGAATTTTTTGAAGAACTCAAAGAAACGGGTTACAGATTCAAAAATATTATGATTGTGCGTCATGGGAAAGTTGTGGCAGAATGTACCAGATATCCTTTTGTGCAGCATATGCCTCACGCAATGTTTTCTTTCTCAAAGGCGGTTACTGCAATTGCCATAGGCTTTGCAATAAACGAAGGTCTTTTACGTCTTGATACAACCCTTGCAGAACTTTTTTACGATTCTTTTGATGAAAAACAGCTTAAAAAAATTGAGGGTATTACTGTAAGACATCTTCTTACAATGACTGCAGGCAAGAGAATAAGTATTCTTGATAATAAAGAAAAAGGGGATTGGCTTGCAAGTTTTGTTAAAGCAAAAAGATTTGCAGAGCCCGGTGAAAAGTTTGAATATGTAAGTGAAAATACTTATATTCTCGGCAGAATGCTTGCCAAGGTTTCAGGGCTTACTCTTTCCGAATATCTCCGTCCCAGATTTTTTGAGCCTCTGGGAATTGATGTGAAATATTGGGAAAAGGACAAGCTGGGCTTTGATGCAGGCGGCTGGGGATTGTTCTTTACAATCGAAGACATGGCAAAACTTACAACATGCATGCTTCATGGCGGCAGATGGCACGGCGTTCAGGTTATCCCTGAGGGCTGGGTTGAAGCAATGACAACTCCTTATGCCAAAGATTTATATGGTCTCGATGCGCAGAATCTTGGCTTCGGCTTCAATACATGGTGTGGAAGATACGACGGATATTACAGGCTTGAAGGTCTCTATTCCCAGTTTGCTTTTGCTTATCCTGTGGAGGATGGTTGCGTTGTGATAACCTGCAGCGACATTACTCACAAGAAGATTTTTGACCTGACCGATAAATATTTCCCTCGTGCATTCAACGAAACAACATTGAAACCGTCAGACGATGTGCTCAGGGAATTTGATGAACTTCTTAATTCTTTCTCTTACGATATTCTTCCTGTTTCTCCCCGCAACCTTGCAACTGAAGCGGGCCTCAACGGCAAAACATACAAAATCGGCAGACAGAAATTTTTCACCATGCTTCCGCTTTCAGCATACTATTCTCTCTCTGTAAAACCGGGGCACGCAACAAACATGTCTTTTGAATTCAATGAAAATTACGGCGAAATTTCATGGGATGAAGATAATTCGCCCAGAAACACTATCTGTGTGAATTTCGATGGCAAAAGACGCGTAAGCACAGTAACTTTCAACGATATGACTGTCCATATGCTTGCTTACGGTGCTTGGAAACATGACAACACTCTTGATGTCCGGATTTACACAATGGAAGTGCCTGAAGTGAGAAACGTAAACTTCAGATTCCATAAAAATAAACTTAAAATCAGAAACATCTTAAGCCCCAATCTTTATGAAACTCTTGATAATAAGTACAGATTTGAGGGTATGAAAACAAATATAATTTTGGACACTGTCGCAAAACTTTCCAACTTCTTCGGCGGATTTATATTCTCCCCAAGAACAAAAAAAGGCAGACTTATCAAAGATTATCAGCCGGAGGAATAATGTTTTAATTATTCTGTATGCGTTGTATCCTGATAGCAATTTGTTGATAATAAAAGACAAACCCCTATCGTAACGTCGATAGGGGTTTGAAATTTAGTTAAACGTGAAAAATAATGACAAAAAAATAAAAACCACCAGGCTGAAACCTGGTGGTTTGGCAGGGG
>JAZSFV010000099.1:0-1954 GCA_045532395.1 Acutalibacteraceae bacterium | reverse complement strand
TTAACTGCAAGCAGTTTTTAATTAACTTTTCACTCTTGATAAGTGCTCCGGGCGATACAATTTTATCAGATGATACGATAACTGCAAGGTTTCTTTTCTCTCTGAACAAAGTCATACTTTCAATATTGACATTTTTCAGATGACCTTTTACAACTTCATTGTCTATGTAATCGCCGAAAACCGACAAAAAATTTCTGGAATCCATTTAAATTATCCTTTAAAGTTTTTCAATTTCTGCGAGAAGTTCACTAACTATATTTTCTTCGCTTATTTTTTTGATTATTTCGCCATGCTTGAACAACACAGCGCAACCATCACCGCCGGCAATCCCGATATCTGCATCTTTTGCTTCCCCAGGACCGTTTACGACGCAACCCATAACTGCAACTTTTATTTTCTTACGGCAAGTTTTAAGGGCTTCTTCCACTTCTTTTGCAGTGGAAATCAAATCAATTCTTGTTCTGCCGCAAGTAGGACAAGCAACAATCTGCGGCCTGTCATTTCTCATATTAAGTGCAGTCAGCAAATCAATTGCACTTTCCACTTCTTTGACCGGCTCATCCGTCATGGAAATTCTTATTGTATCGCCTATGCCATCAAGTAAAAGAGAGCCTATTCCGGCGCATGATTTTATAAGGCTCATTTTATATGTTCCGGCTTCTGTAACGCCAAGATGCAAGGGATAATCGCACATCTGGGCCATAAGACGATATGCTTGCACCATTTTTTCAACATCTGATGATTTAATTGAAATTATAATATCATCAAAATCGAATTTATTGAGAAGTTTCACGTGATACATAGCACTTTCGCACATTGCTTCAGGAGTAACTCCGCCGTATTTTGCCAGAATTTCTTTTTCAAGAGAACCTGAATTCACGCCGATTCTTATGGGAATATTTTTTTCATTGCATTTTTTTGCAACTGCTTTGACTCTGTCGTCAGAGCCTATGTTGCCGGGATTGATTCTGATTTTATCAATCCCCGCCTCTGCACTTTCAAGTGCAAGTCTGTAGTCAAAATGAATATCTGCTACAAGGGGTACGTTCACTTTTTCTTTAATTGCAGGAATGAGTTTAACCGCTTCAATATCAGGCACTGCTGCACGGATAATTTCACAGCCTGCTTTTTCTAACTGAACAGATTGATTTACGCTTCCCTCAATATCTGTTGACGGAACATTAAGCATTGACTGAACAGAAACGGGCGAAGACGAGCCGATAATTATATTTCCGACTTTTACTTGTTTTGTTTGTCTTCTCTGCATAAAAACGCCCCCTTATTTTATAAGTTTTATAATATCGCTTGCTGAAATTACTATCATAAGCAGAATCAGTAAAAACAATCCTGCAGCGTGAATCCACGATTCATATTTTTGTTTTATCGGTTTTCTTCTTATAAGTTCAATCAGCATAAAGAACAGCCTTCCGCCGTCAAGTGCCGGTAAAGGAAGAAGATTGAAAACACCGATATTGATAGTAATTAAAGCCATAATAAGCAATAATCCTGAAAAATCATAAGTTTCTTGTGCCTGTGTTGCGACATCGGCAATATAAGTTACAGTACCTATAGGTCCTGAAAGGTCATTTAAGCCATACTGCCCTGTAACAAGGTCGAACAAACTTAAATATACAACTTTAATTATAGACAGAGTTTCCCCTGCCGCAGATTTAAGCACATTCAGGAAATTCGGTTCGACACCGTAAACCTTGAAATCAAGGTACATTGATTTTGTACCATCATCAAGCTCACGCATCTGAAATTTAACATCTTTCAGTTCTACTTTTTCACCGTCACGCTTAACGGTTATATCCATAACACCGTCTTTATCACGCATCATAAGGAAAGATAAATCCATATAACTCGTAACGGAATGGTCATCTATTTCAACGATTTTATCGTTTACTTCAAGTCCTGAGGAAATGCTTACCGCATCTTCACGGAACTGTGCAAC
>JAZSFV010000074.1:0-4833 GCA_045532395.1 Acutalibacteraceae bacterium | reverse complement strand
ACGGCTTACATCGCGGGTGATTGAGGGATTTTCAGATTTTCTTGCAATTTTGTCGATTTCGTCAACGTAGATAATTCCTCTTTCGGCTTTTTCAACGTCAAAATCTGCAGCCTGAATAAGTCTTAAAAGAATATTTTCAACGTCTTCGCCGACATAACCTGCTTCTGTGAGAGTTGTTGCATCTGCAATAGCAAAAGGTACGTCAAGAATTTTTGCAAGAGTCTGTGCAAGCATGGTTTTACCCACACCTGTTGAACCAAGCATAATAACGTTACTCTTCTGAATATCAACATCGCCGTCGTCCAGCGAATTAATACGCTTATAATGATTGTACACAGCAACGCTCAATACAACCTTTGCATCTTCCTGACCGATAACGTATTCATCAAGTTTTTCCTTGATTTCACGCGGTTTGGGTAATGCAGGCTTTTCCTGAACCTGCTTTTTAGCAACTCTGCGTTTTGCACCCATTTCTTCCTCGATAATATCGCGGCAGAGGTCTACGCATTCGTTACAGATGTAAACGCCGTGTCCGGCAATCATTTTGCGCACCTGAGCCTGACTTTTACCGCAGAACGAGCAAAAAACAGAACTTTTTGTGCCATCATTTTTAGACATTATAAAATACTCCCGTTATCTCTTGTAAATTACTTTATCGATAAGACCGTATTCCATCGCTTCCTGTGCGCTCATGAAATTGTCTCTGTCAGTATCTCTTGCGATAACATCGATAGGCTTGCCTGTGTTTTCAGCAAGGATTCTGTTGAGGTTTTCTTTAGTCTTGAGGATATGTCTTGCAGCGATTTCGATTTCAGTTGCCTGACCTTTTGCACCGCCGAGAGGCTGGTGAATCATAATTTCGCTGTTGGGAAGAGCAAATCTTTTTCCTTTTGCACCTGATGACAAAAGGAATGCACCCATTGATGCAGCCATACCCATGCAGATTGTTGAAACGTCACATTTGATGTACTGCATTGTGTCATAAATTGCAAGACCTGCAGTTACTGAGCCGCCGGGGCTGTTGATGTAAAGGCTGATGTCTTTATCGGCATCCTGACCTTCGAGGAAAAGCAACTGTGCTACAACAATGCTTGCAGTTGCATCGTTAACTTCGTCAGAGAGAACAATAATTCTGTCGCTCAAAAGACGAGAGAAAATATCATAAGAACGTTCGCCTCTGTTTGTCTGTTCTACTACGTACGGTACTAAACTCATAATGATGCCTCCTTTAGGTTTATTTTACCCTACTGACACATTTTAGGATATTTTTAGGTTAATTATTCAGCAGCTTCTGCCTTTTTCTTTGTTGTTTTCTTTGCTGCGGGTTTTGCTTCGCCGTCTGCTGCTTTTTTAGTTGTTGTTTTCTTTGCTGCAGGTTTTTTTGCTGCGGGTTTTTCTTCGCCGTCAGCAGCTGCTGCTTTCTTTGTTGTTTTCTTTGCTGCAGGCTTGCCAACCTTTGCGTTAGCGATGATGAAATCTACAGCCTTGCTGATTGCAAGGTCTTTTTTGAGTTCTTCGGGGTTGATAAGCTTTTTGAGTGTATCAACGTCCATTTTGTACATTTCAGCATATTTTGCAAATTCTGCATCAACGTCTTCATCAGTTGCTTCGATGTTTTCAACTTCAACAACTTTTTCAAGAGCAAGACGTGTTTTAACCTGAATTTCAGCCTGTGCTTTAAGGTCTTCCATGTATTTTTCCATGGGCAGACCCATGTACTGAAGATAGATGTCAAGCTGGAGACCCTGCTGAGCCATCTGCTGTTCTGTCTGCTGTTTCATTTCGTCAGCTTTATTGTCAATCATAACCTGAGGAATTTCAACTTTTGCGTTTTCGCAAACCTGTTTGAGAAGAGCAGATTCAAAAGCATCGTTAACTCTCTTTTCTTTGCTTTCACCGATTTTTGCTTTGATGTCAGCTTTGAGTTCATCAAGTGTATCAAATTCGCTTACATCTTTTGCAAATTCGTCGTCAAGTTCGGGATATTCTTTTGCTTTGATTTCGTTAACTTTAACTTTGAATGTTGCGTCTTTGCCTGCAAGTTCAGGAGCATATTCTGTGGGGAATGTTACGTTAACGTCAAATTCGTCACCAGCGTTTTTGCCGATAATCTGGTCTTCAAAGCCGGGAATGAACTGACCTGAACCGATTTCAAGGTCAAAGTTTTCGCCTTTACCGCCGTCAAAAGCAACGCCGTCAACAAAGCCTTCAAAGTTGATATCTGTGATATCGCCTGAAACTACTGCTCTGTCTTCAACTGTTACAAGACGAGAGTTTCTTTCAAGAAGGTTTTTGATTTCTGCTTCTACTTCTTCATCTTTAACTTCTGCTGATTCTTTTTCTGCTTTAAGGCCTTTGTATTCGCCGAGTTCAACTTCGGGTTTTACAGTAACTTTGAGTGTAAGTGCTGCGCCTTCGCTGTCGAGCTTTGTGATTTCAACATCATAGGGAGCTGCAACGATTTCAAGGTTTGCTTCTTCGATAGCTGCGCCGACAACTTCAGGATAGAGAATGTCGAGAGCATCTTCGTAGAAGAAGTTTTCGCCATAAAGTTTTTCGATCATGCCTTTGGGAGCTTTACCTTTACGGAAGCCGGGAATGGCAATCTTTTTCTTTGACTGGTTGTAAGCTCTTACAGTAGCTTCTTTAAGCTGTTCTGCAGAAATTTCAACCTCTACTGAATATACGTTTGTTTCGACTTTGTTTGCTGATTTCAAGCTCATTTTTAAGTCCTCCATTTTTTCTCTTTAAAGAGTATATTAACTGAATTATTTTATCAAAATATTTCCTGAATTTCAACCTTTTATTAACATATCGTCAATTCGTCATAAAAATTCAGATTTTTTCAATGAGTTTTGGGCAAAAGTTAAGGAAATCCCCCGAAATTAACGAGAATTTTATGCCGTCACGCTCTCCCGTGAAGGCAAAATTATGCGACGGTCCGTGAAGATGTGCATAATAACAACGCTTGATTCCTTCACTTTTAAGCACATCGAAAATCTCTTCGCACACTGCGTCCTGGCTTAAAGGCGGATAATGAAGAAACACAACAGGCTCACCGCCCAGTTTTTTTGCTTCATCAATAGACATCTTAAGCCTGCCCGCTTCACGAAGAAGAACTTTTTTGTCTTTCTCCCCGTCGTAAAACCAACCGCGTGAACCGCAGACGGAAACGTCGCCGATTCTGTAAGCATTGTTGAATAAAATGCCGAGAGTTTCAAAACCGTTCTGTTTAAAGAAATCATCGGCTTTCTTTTTGGTACTCCACCAATAATCGTGGTTGCCTTTCATGATAAGTTTTTTTCCGTTGAGTTTATCAAGAAATCTGAAATCTTCCTTTGCACCTTCAATGTTCATCGCCCATGAAATATCACCGGCAATCACGACAGTGTCTTCATCATTTACAAGTCTGTTCCAGTTTTTTTCAAGTCTTTCTTCAAAATTCTGCCAGCCACGGAAAATATCCATCGGCTTGTTTGAACCAAAAGACAGGTGTGTGTCACCGATTGCATATAACGACATAGCAGTTTCCTTTCTGAATAATTCATTAAAAAAAGCGAACAATAACTTTGCTTTTTAAAAGCAAAACGAAAACGGAGGCGAAATGAAATGGAAAAAGATCTTATCAGAGAAATCTCATGCAACGCTAAAAACTGCGTTTATAACGAAAACGGTCAGAAATGCGTTGCAGGTCACATTGATGTAGGAACAAGCACTGCTTGCACATCAAGCGAAACTTACTGTTCAACATTCAAAAAATGCGACACTTGCAGATAAAGGTTAAATTCCCAACATTTTAAAGACAACCTCAGTCATCTCGGGTTTCTTGCAGATGTCCTTAAATCTTGGCTCTTTACCTTTGAGAGTTTCAAGCTGCTGGGGACATTTTACGCCGGAAACTCGAGAGAGTTCGTTTACTGTTTCGAATTCATCGTCGCAAACGAAATCTTTCTCTACTGCACCGAGAACTGCCTTTGAGAATTTATAGGGGTTTGCAGTTGCGGCAATAACAGTCACTGTATCGTCACCTGTTCTCTGTACATAATCTTCGTAAACTTTAATAGCAACTGAAGTATGTGTATCGGGAAGATAATTCTTCTCTTTGAAACTCTTTTCAATAGTTTCGCTTACTTCTTCGTCTGAGCAACAGCCTGCTTCAAAATCTGCTTTAAGAGCATTAAGCACGTCTTCTGTTACTGTGTATTTACCCTGAGTGTTAAGCTCATTCATCATCTTTGCAACTGCTTCATCGTCGCAGCCTGTAAGGTGATAAAGAAGTCTTTCAAGGTTTGAAGAAATAAGGATATCCATTGACGGAGATGTTGTTGTGAAGAATTCACGGTTTTTATTGTATTCACCTATTGTGATGAAATCTGTAAGAACATTATTTGCGTTTGAAGCGCAGATAAACTTGTTTACGGGAAGTCCCATCTGTTTTGCATAATATGCAGCAAGAATGTTGCCGAAGTTACCTGTGGGAACAACGATATTTATTTTTTCACCTGCAACTATTCTGCCGTCTGCAATAAGGTCGCAATAAGCAGAAATGTAATAAACAACCTGCGGAACAAGTCTGCCCCAGTTGATTGAGTTTGCAGATGAGAACTGCATGTTGTTTTCAGCAAGTTTTTTGCCGATTTCCTTATCAGTGAAAATCTTTTTAACGCCGCTCTGTGCATCGTCAAAGTTACCTTCAATAGCACACACGCTCACATTTGAGCCTTCCTGTGTTGTCATCTGCAGTTTCTGCATGGGGCTTACACCATCTGACGGATAGAAAACAAGAATCTTTGTTTTTTCAACATCTTTGAAGCCTTCAAGAGCAGCTTTACC
>JAZSFV010000119.1:0-3542 GCA_045532395.1 Acutalibacteraceae bacterium | reverse complement strand
TTCTTTCAGTTCTAATAGTTCTTTTTCGTGCTGTTGTATGTATCCGTATTTTTGGGTCATAAAAATTCCCTCCTATGGCTTTTCTTAATTATACCATAGGAGGGGCCTTTTTTCATTGTCCGTTTTTACTGGACTTGTTCATTTTCCAAGGGGGTTAAAATTTTATTATGCGTTAACACAAATTGGATGTATAAAATCACAGGACCGCCCCTTGATTTTATCAGCCAAGAAAAACATCGTTTTCCCATTTACCATCAAAAACACGTCCGTCGGGATATGTAAGTCTGCCTTTACCGTGCATTCTTCCCTTCAAAACGTCTCCATCATATATGACTCCACTTGAGTTAACAAAGTGAGTCTTTCCTATCATTTCATCCGCTTCCCAATCACCATCGTAAACAGTTCCGTCAGGACATGTGAGTTTACCTTTGCCGTGCTTCAAACCTTGTACCCAATCGCCATCATAAACACGTCCGTCGTGATATTCCATTCTTCCTTTACCTGTTATGGAATCTTCCAAAAAATCACCAACATAAACATTTCCGTTTGCGTAACTGTATTTACCCTTGCCGTGTCTGACATTGTTCGCCCAGTCACCCTCATAAAATTCACCGTCGGGCCAAACATATTTTCCTTTGCCATGTCTTAATCCGTTTAATGTTTCACCAGTATAAGTTGCACCACTGACATAGGTAATTGTTTGCATCGGAACAGTATTTTGCACCGGCTTATCGACTGTTTCTTCTGAACCCACATGTTTTTTTGCAGCATCAATAATCTTCTGCATTTCAGGCAAATCGGGATTCATGTCAAAAACCTTTTCAATATGCTTACTTGAAATATAATACTTGAATGCCTTATTTATCTCCAATTCCTCAATCTGTATGATTAAAAAAGGGGTTTCTGTGCCTATGGCAAGATTGACTTCAGAAACTACATGCTCAGATTTCTGAGATGACTTGCTCAACAAAAGACAAAAGCACTCGCTATGTTCAATTGCGTCTGTAATTGCTTCGGCATATCCGTAGCCTGACGGCAAATCATACGGCGCCATCCATGTTTTTATTGCCTTGTCGTTGAAAATATTGCGGATAGCATCTGCTTTTTCCATGTCTTTTGAACTGTAGCTTATAAAAACATAACCCATATTGTTCACTCCTGTATTGTATATATTTTGATGCACATCTGCATTATAACACAAAAGCAGTATGAAATCAACTTATTTCTTTGACAACCTGCCTTTGTGATCGTTAGAAAGTTAAGAATTTATAATAAATTTGTTTATGAATTCAAATAACCTTGACTATTATTTTAAAAGGTTTATAATATTCCATATTATGTTTATTAACTGTACCAAAAGAGGGGTTGCTATGTCAGATTTTCGTACAAGTGAGTACGCCAATAATCTTGCACGTCTGATTCAGGTTGAAACTATCTCAACCTTCAACCAGACTGATAAAACCAAATTTTACAAATTCCACGATGTTCTTCGCGAAATGTTCCCTGAACTTTTTTCTGTTTGCAGTTTTGAAGATTTTGACGGCAGTTTCCTGATGAAATGGAAAGGAAAAACCGACAAAGAGCCTGTTATGCTGATGAACCATCACGACGTTGTTGAAGCATCTGACAATTGGGAGCACAAGCCTTTCAGCGGTGAAATTGCTGATGGTAAACTCTGGGGACGAGGTTCTCTTGATACAAAATGCGGACTTTGGGCAATGATGCAGTCTGCTGAAGAATTAATCAAAGATGGTTTTACTCCTGAAAGAGACATTTATTTCTTATCAGCTTGTACTGAAGAATGCGATGGTTCAGGTGCTGATACTATTGCCAGAACACTTGAAGAACGTGGAATTCATTTCTATATGATACTTGACGAAGGCGGTTTTATCCTTGATGAACCGATTGCAGGTGCAAAAGGCAAATTTGCCGTAATCGGTTTAGGTGAAAAAGGATGTGCAGACTTAAAATTCATAGCCCGTTCAAAAGGCGGACACGCATCTATTCCGCCTAAAGACACTCCCCTTGTGCGTCTTGGTAAATTTATGAGTGCTGTTGAAAAGAAAAATCTTTTTGAAACTAAAATGGCACCCATACTTCATAGTACTTTTGAAAGTCTTGCAAGCACCATGAGCGGACCTCTTAAATTTGTACTTAAAAACTCACGGTTCTTTAAGCCTTTACTTGTTAAAGCTATGCCCCTTGTTTCAGGTGCTGCAGGTGCTATGCTTCGCACAACAGTGGCATTCACCATGGCATCCGGTTCAGACGGAACCAATGTTTTACCGCAGGAAGCATGGGTAATTGCAAACATGCGATATTCACACCATCAGGGTGGCAAGTCAAGCATTGAAGCGATTTCAAAGCTTGCGGAAAAATATGATATTGAAACTGTTGTTCTTGACCCGGGTGTGGACTCCCCTATTTCCGACCACAACAGTGACGCATACAAACTTATTGACAAAGCAGTTTCGGATGTATTTTCCGATGTGAAAACCACGCCATATATTATGACTGCTGCAAGCGACAGCCGTTTCATGTGGAGAATAAGCGAAAATTGTCTGCGTTTTGCGCCTTTCATTATTACTGATGAGCAGATGGAGAGTATTCACGGCATAAACGAAAATATTGATTTATCCTGCCTTGCTCCTGCAGTAGATTTTTATCGTTACATAATTGAAAACGCTTAATACACAAAAAGATTCTGAAACCAATCGTTTCAGAGTCTTTTTTTATTTAAAGTTTAATTATTTTGCCCGGCTTGTCAACATAGAATTTATACTTTTTAGTATAATCCATTCCTGCGCAAAGAAGCACAAATTTTTTCGCCTTTGACATGGGGAAATATACGGTATGGTCAATTCGTTGACACCGTGTTTTTTATTTTTACACTTTTTAGACAACCTTTCTATTGTTTTTTTTACATATTTGTGTTATGCTTAACCCTAATGACGCGTTAATATGAGCTTTATTAAGACTGTGCTTTATTCTTATCAATTTTTATGTTTATTTCCAACGGTGTGACCTCATTTTTCCGGACGTTGTAGGTAAACCTCTATCGGAAGACGAGCTTACAAAGCTTATCGGTACTTTTGAACGGAAACCTATTCCTGAGGAAATTGTCGTTGTCAGCGGCGTTTCAAAGGATGAATACTGGTGGGGTCAGTTCATTGCCCGTAAGAACGGTCATATGAATCCTTCGGGTTATATTCTTATTGCAGAACTTGTGGATTCGTATATTGCTTATATTGTCAGACATAATCCTAAAGATTTCGAGATGGTAGCTTTTATCAATCCGCCGGAATCTGACTGATAATTATTGAAATAGAGGTGTTGATTATGAAAAAGATTTTATCCGTCATTCTTTGTCTTGTGATTTCACTCGGTTGCGTTGCTACGTCTTTTGCAACTGAACCCGAGGAGTATCCTACGGTTTATGTAATCGGCGCACACAAGAATGATATTTACAACGCACAGGGCGAAAAGGTGTATCCGCTGAATGCCGATCTCGGTGCGATTATCAAGGAAACACTCGGTCCGTG
>JAZSFV010000103.1:0-2798 GCA_045532395.1 Acutalibacteraceae bacterium | reverse complement strand
GTAAGATGGCTTGTGCATGATTGGATTATATTTGTTCAGCGTGAAATCCGCAGAGGTAATAAAGATGATATTATAATTATGGACCCGCCATCATACGGTAGGGGGCCGGGTGGCGAGATCTGGAAACTTGAAGATGAGGTTTATAATTTTGTATCTCTTTGCAGCGAAATAGTATCAGATGATGCTATAGCAATGTTTATCAATTCATATACAACCGGCTTAGCGCCGTCAGTTATGCAATACATACTCGGCAGTATTATGGTGCCTAAATTTGGCGGTAAGGTTTCCAGCGATGAAATCGGTATTCCTGTAACTTCCTCAAAAATGGTGCTTCCTTGCGGTGCAACTGCAATCTGGCAGAAATAAGGTATTAAGATATGGATAAAGAATTTATTAAATTTGAAAATGTGTCTTTTCGTTATGAAAATGCCGAAGATGAACCGCAATTGCCTTTAACGCTTAAAAATATTAATCTCACCATCAATAAAGGCGAATTAGTTGCTGTCCTTGGTCATAACGGCTCAGGTAAATCGACTTTTGCAAAGCTTATCAATGCAATTCATATCCCCGAAAGCGGTACGGTTACAGTCTTAGGTATGGACACATCAGATGAAGATCTGAAATATGAAATAAGAAAAAAAGTCGGCATGGTTTTCCAGAATCCTGACAATCAGATTGTTGCAACAATTGTTGAAGATGATGTGGCTTTTGGTCCTGAAAATCTTGGCGTTGACCCTGATGAAATAAGAAAACGCGTTGATGAATCATTGAAAGCCGTGGAAATGTATGAAATGCGTGAAGCTGAACCTCATAAACTTTCAGGTGGACAAAAACAAAGGGTTGCAATTGCAGGTATTCTTGCTATGCACACTGATGCTATTGTTTTTGACGAGCCAACGGCTATGCTTGACCCTCGTGGCAGACAAGCTGTAATGGATGCGATATTAAAGATTAATAAAGAGCAGGGCAAAACCGTTGTTTTTATTACTCATTTTATGGACGAGGCAGTTCAGGCGGACAGAGTTATTGTTGTGAACAATGGTGAAATTATGATTGACGGGACTCCACGTGACGTGTTTTCAGATGTACAGAAATTGAAAAATGTAGGTCTTGATGTTCCGCAGGCAAAAGAGTTGCAGTCTCGTCTGAAAGAACATGGCATAAATCTCAACGAAAACATCTTGTTTGAAGATGAGTGCGTAAAAGCTATTAAAGAATTATTTTAAGAAAAAGGTGTTATAATGAACGTGTTATCCGTAAGGGGGCTGACCCATGTTTATGGGCAGGGAACGTCCTCGGAAGCAGTTGCATTAAACAATTGCAGTTTTGACATAGAAAAAGGAGAGCTTGTTGGCATAATAGGTCACACAGGCTCTGGTAAAAGTACATTAATTCAACATTTTAACGGTTTGCTTAAGCCCACAAGCGGACAAGTTCTTCTTAACGGCAAAGACATAAACGAAAATAAGCAGACTGCAGCTGCATCAAGGTTTAAAGTAGGTTTGTGTTTTCAGTATCCGGAGTATCAGTTGTTTGAAGAAACTGTAAGGCGCGATATTGCTTTCGGACCTAAAAACATGAAACTTGATGAAGACGAAATAAACAGACGTGTACTAAACTGTATTGAATATGTAGGGCTTGATGAATCATACCTTGAAAAATCTCCCTTTGATTTATCAGGTGGTGAAAAAAGGCGAGTTGCCATAGCGGGTGTCATGGCAATGGAGCCTGAAGTTCTTGTGCTTGACGAACCAACAGCTGGCCTTGACCCTCATGGCAGGGACACAGTTTTTGAGCTTATCCGTCAGTACAGAGAAAAAACCGGAAGTACTGTTATAATTGTTTCTCACAGTATGGAAGATGTTGCACGTATCGCTACAAAAGCGCTTGTTATGAACAAGGGCGAGGTTGCAATGTTCGACACAATAGATAAAGTGTTTTCCGAAGCCGAATCACTTGTAAGTATGGGGCTTAATGTGCCGCAGATTACGAGAATTTTTATGAAACTGAAAAATGACGGATTCCCGATAAACGAAAATATTTATTCAGTTGAGCAGGGGATAAATGAAATAATCCGACTTAAAAAGGAGGGTTTTTCGTTATGATAAAAGATATAACCATAGGTCAGTATTATAAAGCAAATTCTGTTCTTCACAAATGTGACCCAAGAACAAAACTTTTGCTGACTGTATTATTTATAGTAGTTATTTTTCTTTGTAAAAACTTCTATTCTTTGGCCGTTATGCTCTTGCTGACTTTTGCTTCTATGCTTATGTCAAAAGTTCCGTTGAAAATGTTTTTTAAAAGTATGAAGCCAATTATTCCGCTTGTTTTGCTTACGGCAATACTTAATATTTTTTACACGACCGGTGGGGAGATACTTTTTTCTTTCTGGAAAATAACAATACGCGACAAGGCTTTGTTTACTGCAGGCTTCATAGCTATCAGAATTTTTTGCCTTATAATAATCAGTTCATTGTTAACATATACGACCACTCCGACAAAGCTGACTGATGGTATTGAAAAATTGTTAAAACCACTGGACTTTATTCTGAAGCCTTTTAATTTCCGAGTGCATACATTGGCGATGATGATGACACTTGCTTTAAGGTTTATTCCCACACTTATTGAGGAAATAGATAAAATTATGAATGCCCAGAAAGCAAGAGGTGCAGACCTTGAAAGTGGTGGTATTATGCAACGTGCAAAAGCGCTTGTGCCAATAATTATTCCGCTTTTTGTTTCTTCATTCAGGCGTGCATATGAACTTGCTTTTGCGATGGATTGCCGTTGTTACA
>JAZSFV010000046.1:0-12372 GCA_045532395.1 Acutalibacteraceae bacterium | reverse complement strand
TCTACATACAGAGTCAGAGTCTGCTGTGCTACCATTACACAAATCCCCTACGAACAAATGGTATTATACAACAATAATACCATTATGTCAATAGCTTTTTAAAACTTTTTTGAAAAAATTTTTAAAGGTTCGCAAGGTCATAAGGTGTTCTCTGGTAAACAAAGTAGTTAAGCCAGTTTGAGAACAACAAATTCGCCGTTGAACGCCACTGAACAGAGGGGATTCTGTTAGGGTCGTCATTGGGGAAATAATTATAAGGAATTTTAATGTCAAGACCTTGTGATACATCTCTGAAATATTCTTTTGCCAAAGTATCGCAGTCATATTCTGAATGGCCTGTTGCAAAGAAATTTCTGCAATCCATGTCTGCGATAAGATGAACACCTGCCATTTCTGAATAAGAAAGAATCTGCAATTCTTTTACAAGTGCAATATCGCTTCTTTTAATTTCTGTATGGCGTGAGTGAGGGACGTAGAAAACATCGTCAAAGCCTCTCATGATAGGATGGTATTTATCAAGTGAAACATGGGGGAAAATGCCGAACATCTTTTCTTTGAGAGGATATTTCGGCACACCATAGTGGTAATAAAGTGCTGCCTGAGCACCCCAGCAGATGTGGAAAGTAGAATAAACGTTTGTCTTTGTCCATTCAAAAATACTGCAAAGTTCTTCCCAGTAGTCAACTTCTTCAAAGTCTAATTTTTCAACGGGTGCGCCGGTGATAATCATGCCGTCGTATTTATTATTTCTGATTTCGTCAAAAGTTTTATAGAACTTAAGCATGTGTTGCTCGGAAGTATTCTTTGACTTATGAGTTGCCATCTGCAGAAGTTCAACATCAATCTGCAAAGAACTGTTACTCAAAAGACGCAATAACTGTGTCTCGGTAACAACTTTAGTAGGCATAAGGTTAAGAATGATAATTTTAAGCGGTCTTATATCCTGCTTGCTCGCTCTGCCTTCAGTCATGACGAAAATGTTTTCAAGCTCAAGACTGTGACGTGCAGGAAGTTGGTTGTCAATTTTAATCGGCATAATTTCACCTCCTCGAAATTGCTATCCCTTATTATATATCTGTTTCTCTTTTTTGTCAATTTATTTATTTATTTTTAAGCATATTCTTTATTGGAATATATTTTTTATTAATGTTTAAAAACTATTAAAAGTCAGTTATTTTCTTGACTAACCACTTAAAATAATTTATAATTACTATGTAAATATAATATGTGTATTTATGCACTTTGAAGCAGAATTTTGTTAGGGGGAATGTTAAAAGATGGCTAAGAAAAACACAAAACGATTTTTAAGTATTCTTCTGTCACTTCTCATTGTTTCGTCATGCTTTGTGATGAACTTTTCAGTGGAAGCATCGGCAGCAGAAGAAAATGTAGCAAGTATAGGCGATGTTTATTATAACAGCGTTGAAGAAGCTCTTAATGCCGCAGTAAGCGGTGACACAGTTATTGTGCAGAAAGACACAGCAATTACGCAGGACGTTACTGTCAAAGCAGGCGTTACTTTGCTTGTTCCTCATAAAGACGGATACACTGGCTATAATGTTGCAAGCGGCAACCCTGATACGAACACAGATGCAACAGAATATGTAACAGACGTTCTTTACAGAACTCTTACTGTAGAAGAGGGTGTAACCATTACAGTTAACGGTAACATTCTTGTTTCTGCTTTGATTGGTCTTAAAAAGAGTGGCCACTATCGTCACGAAGTTAACGGTAATTATGCCCAGATGATACTTAACGGTAAAATTAACGTCAACAACGGCGGTAAAGTAGTTTCTAACGGTTACATAAAAGGCTCAGGCGAAATTGAAGCCTTCTCAGGAGCAGAAGTAAGAGATATGTTCGTTATTGAGCATTTCCGTGGCGGTACACATTCATCATACATGAGAAGCCAGGGTGTCTGGATTGCCAATGAATATGATTTGCGTCATATTACATGTAAAATCACAATTAACTACGGCGCAGAATTGACAGGACAGAATGTTGCATATTTCAACAGCTCATTCTCATACAATGTTGCTCCCTTTGTAGGTTCCTCAGAAGGTATTTTCCTTCTTAAAGAAGGCGGTAAACTTGTAAGAACTATTGAATACCGTGACAGAATCGGCAAAGAAGCAGAAGTTTATAAACTTTATGGTGGCGGATATTTAGGTTCAATTGCTATCAAGATTTATTTATCAATTCTTCCTATTACCGTAAACTCATCAAGCTTTGTTCTTTCAGTGGACGGTGATAACGAACTTCATATCTGCAGTGGTGAAGTCAATACTTATTACAACTCAAAAGCAATCAGCGTAAAATTTCTTCCCGGATGTGAGGTTACAGTTCATAGCGGTGCAAAATTCTCAGTTGACAGATATAAAACATCTACACGTGACAGATATTCACAAATCGTAGCTTACAAAGAACTTACAGATGAGAACTTTGAAGCAAACTATCGTTATCCTCAGGGCAGACCTTCAGCTAAAATCTTTGTTGAAGATGGTGGTCAGCTTTATGTTGATGGTGAACTTGGTGGCGAAATTTATGCAAACCCCAACTCAATAATCACTAAGGGTGATAACGCGAAGTTCACAGTAACAACAAAGGAATCTGCAAAGTTAAGCACCAACGAAACAAAACAGTATGTGCACGATGCAGAATTTATCGTTCCCGAAGGATACCATACAAGATGGGACGGCAATCAGCTTAAAATCGAAGAACATACATACAGCACAACTGCAACTGTTGATAAAGCTCCTACATGTACCGCTTCAGGCACAGGAAAATATGTTTGTACACTTGACGGTTGCGGTGCTTATAAATCAGCAACACTCCCTGCAACAGGTCACTCATATAAATCAGTTGTAACTGCTCCTACATGTACTGATAAGGGTTACACAACTTATACTTGTGCAAACTGTGGCGACAGTTACGTTGGCAGTTATGCAGACGCAACAGGTCATGATTATAAAGAAACATCAACAGACGCTACTTGTACTGTTGACGGTTCAATAACAAAAACTTGTGCAAGTTGCGGCGATACAATAACACAGACAATCCCTGCAACAGGTCACACTGCAGGCAGAACAGAAACAATTGATGCAACATGTACTGCAGACGGTAAAACAACAGTTTACTGTTCATCATGTAACGGCGTTATTTCAGAAACAGTTATCAGTTCGGAAGGACATGCTTATGAAACAGCAGTAACTGCTCCTGATTGCACAAATAAAGGTTACACAACTTACACTTGTGCAACTTGTGGCGACAGTTATATTGCAGATTATGCAGGCGCACTCGGTCATACAGAGAAAACAACAACCGTTGATGCAACTTGTACTGAAGACGGCTCATCAGTAACTGTTTGTACAGTTTGCGGAGTAACGCTCAAAACAGAGGTTATTCCTGCAAAAGGCCATACAGAAAAAGAGCCTGTTATCGAAAATGAAGTTAGTGCAGACTGTGAAAATGGCGGTTCTTACGACACAGTAGTTTACTGTGAAGTTTGCGGAGAAGAAGTTTCACGCATTAATTCAAGTGTGGATTCACTCGGTCACACTGAAGAAACAGTAAAAGTTGACGCAGATTGCACAACTGACGGTTCAGTTAAAACAACATGTACAACTTGCGGTGAAGTGATTTCTGAAGAAACAATCCCTGCACTCGGTCATACATGGAGCGACTGGGCAAAAGTTGATGGTAAAGAATTAAGAGAATGTTCAAGCTGCGGAGCAACTGAAGAAAGAGAAATCCAGACTGCAGCAACACTTCTCAAACTTATCCGTGGTACAGCATCATTTAAAACTTATAAAGGCGAAAAAATTATCGCTATCACAATTGAAGAAGGCAAAACGGCAACAGGTGTTTACACTGATTTGGCAGACGGCGGTTCAGTTGAAATTACAGATGTTTACGGCAACGTGCAGTCTCTTGGCGACAGATACGTGGCTTATCAGTCGCAGAACATGTCAAACCCCGTAGGTACAATGAAACTGACATATGCTGACGGCTCAACAGAAACTTATCCTGTAGTATTTGAACTTTACGACATGGAAAGAGAAATCGGCTTCAATCCTGCTGAAACAATCAAACCTATCAGAGGTACTGTTTCTCTCTCTACAGACGAAAAAGGTGACTATATCCTTGTTGAAATGAACGAAGGTCAGTCATCGGTAGGTATCTATAAAGCATCTCTTGACGGTTCAACAGTTACTTATATTGATGCAGATGGCATGGTAACAGAACAGGAAAAACTCCATATCTTCTATGGCTCACAGAACACCTTCAACCCCGAAGGCAGAGTGGCAGTAACAGGAGAAGACGGTATAACAAAGGTTTACAGAATTGTTTATAAACTTTACGAAACCGACCCCTATGTGAACGCAGCAAAGGGTCTGAGAACTATCCGTGGCGCAGTTCTTATTGATGCAGACGGTACAATCAGAATCAAGATGACAAAGGGTCAGACTTCAGTCGGCCTTTATAAAACAACCGCAAACGGCACAACATTCCAGATTGTTGACGCTAACGGCAAGCTTACAAACAACCCCAGCTCATTGATGTTCTATAAGACAAACAACGTTGCAAATATCACTGCAACAATTATCTTCACAATGCCTGACGGAACAACAAAAGAGCAGAAGATTATCTTCGACATGGGCCTTGAAGATAACCCCGACCCGCTTGTATATCTTGAAACATTAAGAGGTTCTTTAAGCTATCAGAACGACGGAACAGAGGACTATATCGAACTTAAAGCAAATGCAGGTGCAACAGGTGTTGGTATTTATAAAGACAGCCTTGTTAAGTTTGATATTACAGATATTGACGGTACAGTTTCAGAAAACGACAGCCGTTATTACTTCTACAAGTCACAGAATCCTGACGGTGTAAACGCAAAAATTAATGTTTTACAGTCAGACGGCTCATACAAAACCTATAAACTTGTAGTTGTTTTTTAAGCGATAAAAAAATCCCCTTGGAAATGCTCTGGTGAGTAATCGACGGAAAACTCAATATTCTGCCCGCTGTGATTTCATTTCACGGTGGGCTTTTTCATCTTTATATATATGCCACAAAAAAATACTTATATATTTACAAAAAACTTGGTGTTTTACTCTTGAAAAAATTGCGGATTTCTGCGATAATATATGATAACTATATTAGTATCTTAAAATGGGAGAGATTACCTTTGACTGATAACATTAAACTTGCAGAACTCCTCTTTGGTCACATTACAAAATCACCCGAAGAGTATGAAGAAATGTATTCTGACCGTGGGCTCAAAGAAGGTGCACGTGTTACACGTTTTGCTCCGAGCCCCACAGGATTTTTGCACATCGGCGGACTTTTTGCTGCTATGTGTTCAAAGCTTACTGCCACAACAACAGGCGGTGTGTTTTACTTAAGAATTGAAGACACAGACAAGAAACGTGAAATCGAAGACGGTGTTTCTGAAATTATAAAAGGTCTTTCTGCTTTTGGTATGACACCTGAAGAAGGTGTTGTCGGTTTCAACGAAGAAAGCGGTAACTACGGCCCTTATCAGCAGAGCAAGAGAAAAGATATTTACCAGTGCTTCGCAAAAGAGCTTGTTAAAAACGGTCTTGCTTATCCTTGCTTCTGCAGTGAAGATGACCTTAATAATCTCCGCGCAAAGCAGGAAGAATTAAACCTTGACGATAAAGGCTACTATGGCGAATATGCAGCCTGCAGAAACCTTTCTTATGAAGAAATTGAAGAAAATATCAAGCAGGGAAAGAGTTATGTTTTAAGACTTCGTTCACCAGGCGAAAAGGACAGAAGAATCACTTTTGAAGATGTTATCAAAGGTAAAATCGAAATGCCTGAAAACATTCAGGATGTTGTTCTTCTCAAAACTGACGGCATCCCCACATACCACTTTGCTCACGCAGTTGATGACCACCTTATGAGAAGCACTCATATCGTACGCGGTGACGAATGGATTTCATCTGTACCGCTTCACATTCAGCTTTTCAAATGCTGTGGATTCAAAGTGCCCAAATATGCTCACATTTCACCTATCATGAAAGAAGAAAACGGTGGCAAGAGAAAGCTTTCAAAACGTAAAGACCCTGAAGCAGCAGTTACATTCTATTTTGTTGAGGGTTATCCCAAAGAAAGCGTTATCGAATATCTTCTCACAATTGCTAACTCCAACTTTGAAGATTGGAGAAAAGCAAACCCCACAGCAGACAATTCAGCTTTTCCGTTCAATCTTAAAAAGATGAGCGCAAGCGGTGCGTTGTTTGACCTTGTCAAATTAGTTGACGTAAGTAAAAACGTAATTTCGGTTATGACTGCAGAAGATATTGTAGAGAAAACTCTTGTATGGGCAAAAGAAAACGACGAAGAGCTTTATAACCTGTTCTCAGAAGACGTTAAATTTGCAGAGGGTATTCTTTCAATTGACAGAGGCGGAAACAAACCCCGTAAAGATATTTCAAAATGGAGCGACATCAAGCCCTATGTTGAATATTTCTACGACGAAATTTATGCTCCTGATTATACAATGCCTGAAAATATTTCGTCTGAAGATGCAAAGGCTATACTTGAAACATATAAAAACACATATAATCAGTCAGACGATAAAGATATGTGGTTTACAAGAATCAAAGACATGTGCGAAGGCCTTGGATTTACTCCCAATGTTAAAGAATACAAGAAAAATCCTGATGCTTTCAAAGGTCATGTAGGCGATGTTTCAACAGTAATCAGAATCGCAGTTACATCAAGAAGAAACACTCCTGACCTTTACTCTATCATGCAGCTTTTAGGCGAAGAAAAAGTAATGGACAGACTTAATAAATGTATTGAATCCCTTTAATGGAAAGGACTTGAATAAAATGGCAGAAATTATTGAAGAAAACAAAACGGTAGCCCCCTCAAACTTTATCCACGATTTTATCGATAAAGACCTTGAGGATGGCGTTTATTCACGTGTGCAGACTCGTTTTCCTCCGGAGCCTAACGGATATCTCCACATCGGCCATGCGAAAGCTATCTGCATCAACTTTGCAACTGCAAAAAAATATAACGGCATCTGCAACCTCCGTCTTGACGATACAAACCCCAGCAAGGAAGATATGGAATATGTTGATGCTATCAAAGAAGATATTGAATGGCTTGGCTTCAAGTGGAACGATTGCTACTATGCATCAAGCTATTTTGATTTCATCTATGAATGTGCAGTAAAACTTATCGAAATGGGTAAAGCATTTGTTTGTGACCTTACTGCAGACGAAATGCGTGAATACAGAGGTACTCTTACAGAACCCGGCAAAGAAAGCCCCTACAGAAACCGTTCAATTGAAGAAAACCTTGATTTGTTCAAGAGAATGACAGACGGTGAATTCCCTGACGGTGCAAGAGTTCTTCGTGCAAAGATTGATATGGCTTCTCCCAACATCAACATGCGTGACCCTGTTATTTACAGAATTGCTCACGTTTCACATCATCAGACAGGTGACAAATGGTGCGTATATCCTATGTACGACTTTGCTCATCCTCTTTCAGACGCAGCAGAAAAAGTTACTCACTCGCTCTGCTCACTTGAATTTGAAAACCACAGACCTCTCTATGATTGGTTCTTAAAGGAATTAGGGTTACAAGAACCGCCCAGACAGATTGAATTTGCAAGACTTAACCTTAACTATTCTCTCACAAGTAAGAGAAAGTGCCTTGCTCTTGTAAATGACGGTATCGTAAGCGGTTGGAACGACCCTCGTATGGCTACATTGAGCGGTATGAGAAGACGCGGTTATCCTGCAGAAGCAATCCGCGAATTCTGCAGCAAAATCGGTGTTTCAAAGGCTTACAGCGTTGTTGACTACGGTCTTCTTGAATCATGCGTAAGAGATAATCTTAACCAGAATGCTCCCAGAGCTATGGCAGTTCTTCGTCCTTTGAAAGTTGTTATTGATAACTATCCTGAAGGACAGACAGAGGTTATTGAAGTTGAAAATAATCCCGATAAACCTGAACTCGGCAAAAGAAATGTTACTTTCTCAAGAAACCTTTATGTTGAGCAGGACGACTTCATGGTTGAACCCGTTAAAAAATATTTCCGCCTTTTCCCCGGCAACGAAGTTCGTCTTAAAGGTGCATATTATATCACTTGTAACAGTTACGAAACAGACGAAGACGGTAACGTTACATGTCTTCACTGTACTTATGACCCTGAAAGCCGTGGCGGTGAAACTCCTGACGGCAGAAAAGTCAAAGGTACACTTCACTGGGTAAGCGCAGATGACTGTGTGAAAGCAGAAGTTCGTCTTTATGACAGACTTTTCAATGCAGAAAATCCCTCTGATGAATCAAAAGGCAGTTTCAAAGACAACCTTAATCCCGAAAGCCTTGTTGTTCTTACAGACAGTGTTCTTGAAGGCAGTCTTAAAGATATCAAAGAAGGGGATATGTTCCAGTTTATGCGTCAGGGTTATTTCTGCGTAGATAAAGACAGTACACCTGATAAACTTGTAATTAACAGAACTGTAGGTCTTAATTCTTCATGGAAACCTGCAAAATAATTTTAAGGTAGGTATATTTTATGAAAATCGTTGACAGAGTAGTCTGTGCTTTGATTTCTTTAGGCGTAATTATTGCGGCGTTTTTTGCCCCCTTAATCCATTGGATTTATCAGATTACCGTTTATGGTCTTGCAAATGGTCTTCTTGGACAATTGACCGGCCAGCACATCGGCACTCCTGACGACCAGGGTTTTACGGAAGATGATATGAGCCTTTATAATATTTACGATATGTTAAAGGATTTCGGTGTCAATATCAAAGACCTGTTTTCAGGCAATAATGAACCTAATCCCAACCTGGAAATGCTTGCTCCTCTTGCAAAACCCGTGTTGATTTTCTTTGCACTTTCTCTTGTAATTGCTCTTGTTGCTATGTTTGTATCGATTTTTTCAAACGCAAAGAAAACTTTAATGGGTATCGGTGCTTGCGGTATTGTTTCACTTATTTTCTTTAAATCAAGTTTTGATAAGCTTGTAGCACCCATTGTTGAGGGTAAAATCACCCTTGGCGGTCTCTTTGATATTCCGCTTCTCGGCATGGTCACAAAGGTTGAAGTAGTTAACTTATCAGGCGGCTGGATTATGATGATAATGCTCTTTGCAGCGTTGATTCTCTGGAACTTGTCATATATGCTCACTTCAGAAAAAGATGCAGTAGCAGTTAAGAAAAAACAGCCGAAAGAAGTTATAAAAGGTAAAAAAGCATGAGATACGAAAATGAAAAATGTCCCGTCTGCGGTGAGGTTTTCAAACCTGAAGACGATGTAGTTGTTTGTCCCGTTTGTGCAACGCCACACCACAGAAGTTGCTATAATGAACTTTCAGAATGTGTTAATGAAGATAAGCATGGCGAAGGTTTTATATGGCAGAAAACAATTGAAAACGCTCCCGTAACTGAAGAAAAACCGGTAGAGCCTGAAGAGTATTCCGTCTGCCCCGAATGCGGCACAAAGAATAAAAAGAATGCTCTTGTGTGTTCAAACTGTGCTTCTGTTTTAAACGAGGAAATCAGGCAGCAGTTTCTTCCTGAGAACATAAATCCTATTTTTGTAAACGGAGCATCAGTTGATAAAGAAGAATTTATCGACGAAGAAAATATCGTTTCGGTAAAAGAAGCGGCAAGCTTTATCCAGAAAAACAAAGAAAGTTATATCAGCGTTTTTCTCGATTCAAAGAGATTTAAAAGAAGACCTAAATTTAATTTTTCTGCTTTCATTTTCGGACCGTATTGGTTTTTCTTCAGAAAAATGTATAAACCGGGCTTCGCTTTGGCAGGGGTAAACTTTGCTTTAAGTCTTTTTGCTATGTCTTTCTTCTTCAGAGCGTTTGAAAGTGCGTTTGATTTTGTGATGAAAAACTATCAGGCGCTTTCCGGAGCAACACCTGATATGGCTCTTTACAATGAATATGAGATAATTATTAAAAACTGCATTCATACCAATAAAACATCAGTTGCAATTATGATGCTTATTGGTGTTGCAATGTTCGGTTTGTATATTTTTGCAGGCTTCATAGCAAACAAAACGTATCTGAATTTTATTAAAAGCAGTGTAATAAAAATCAGAAAAATAACTCCCAACGAGGGTGCGTACTACACCTACCTTTTTGCGAAAGGCGGAGTGAGTTTTATGAATCCTGTGCTTATTGCAATCGCATTGTATTATATTAACGAAATTATTTTATCTTACGCAATAATGTGAATTATAATTTAATGCAGAATGTAAAATGCAAAATGCAGAATTTCGGGTCTGCGACGCTGATTCTTTTGGGTGTGGGCTTTTCCCACCATAAATTTTGCACTATGCACTCTGCATTTTACATTCAAATCTATACTTGTCTACAAATATTTTGAAAGTGAGGTGCCCGTAATGTCTTCTCCCCTGGCAGATATGATAAGACCGTCTAAAATTGAAGATATGGTTGGGCAACATCACTTGCTCGACAAAGGTAAGGCGTTGAGAAATATTCTCGATAGCGGCAATATCCCGAATCTTATCTTTTACGGCCCCTCAGGAGTAGGAAAAACTACTCTTGCGGAAATTATCGCAAAAAATACAAACAGACGTTTCTGCAAACTTAACGGCACAAACGCTTCAATTTCCGACATCAAAGAGATTGTGGCAAGTCTTGACACTTTCCAAAGCCCTAACGGTGTTGTTCTTTATCTTGACGAAATTCAGTATTTCAACAAAAAGCAGCAACAATCTCTGCTTGAGTATATTGAAAACGGTTCAATAACTCTTATTGCTTCTACAACAGAAAACCCTTATTTCTACGTATATAACGCGATTCTCAGCCGTTCAACTGTGTTTGAATTCAAGTCAGTTGAGGCCAGGGATATTGAGATTGCCGTAAAGCGCGGATATAAGCTTTATGAAGAGCATTTAAAGGAAACAATAGAAGCAGATGAAGATGCAATTAAATGGATTTCTTCAGGCTGTGGCGGTGATGTGAGAAAAGCAATCAATACCGTTGAACTGAGTGTTCTTTCCACAAGGCTGCAGGATGGTAAAAGAAAAATTACTCTCCAATGTGTAAAAGAGCTTACACAGAAAAGTGCCATGAAATATGACCGCGAGGGAGACCAGCATTACGATATTCTTTCTGCATTCCAGAAATCAATGCGAGGCTCTGACCCTGATGCGGCACTTCATTATCTTGCAAGACTCCTTGAGGCAGGGGATTTGCCCTCTGCGTGCAGAAGACTTCTTGTTTGTGCATGCGAAGATGTAGGTCTTGCTTATCCTATGATAATTCCCATTGTAAAGGCGGCAGTTGATTCCGCTCTTATGGTAGGCCTTCCTGAAGCCAGAATCCCTCTGGCAGATGCAGTTGTTTTGGTTGCCACAAGCCCCAAATCAAATTCAGCTTACCTTGCTTACGATATGGCGGCGGCAGATTTGCAAAGCGGAAATTCAGGTCCGATACCACGCACTCTGCAGAATAAACATTTTGACGGAGAGGATAATAACAACAAAGGTCAGTTTTATAACTACCCCCATGATTATCCTGACCATTGGGTAAGCCAGCAGTATCTTCCCGATGTGCTTAAAAATAAAAAATATTACACTCCGGGCCTCAACAAAAACGAGCAGGCAGCAAGTGAATATTGGAATAAAATAAAAAACAAAAAATAACAAAAGTCCGATAAGAATATATCTTATCGGACTTTTTCGTTAAATTATAATTTTACGTTTCGATTCCTGCAAACTGGCTGTTGTAAAGGTTATAATAACATCCTTTTTTCTCCAGCAATTCTTCGTGGTTACCGCTTTCTGCAATAGTGCCGTTATCAATTACGATAATTTTATCTGCATCGCGGATAGTGGAAAGTCTGTGGGCGATTATAAGGCTTGTTCTGTTCTGCATAAGTTTTACCATAGCTGACTGTATTCTCATTTCAGTTCTTGTGTCAACTGATGATGTTGCTTCGTCGAGAATAAGAATAGGCGGGTCAGCAAGGACTGCTCTTGCAATTGAAAGTAACTGCCTTTGTCCCTGGCTTAAGTTGCTTCCGCTTTCTGATAATTTTGTTTCGTAAGATTCTTTAAGGCGCGTAATAAATCTGTCTGCATTTGCAGTTTTTGCTGCATTTACAATATCTTCTTCGTTCGCGTCGAGCTTGCCGTAAAGAATATTTTGTTTTATACTTTCGCTGAAAAGAACTGTATCCTGCAACACGATTGCAATTGCTTTTCTCAGTTCATCTTTGGGAATATCAAAAATGCTTGTGCCGTCAATTGTGATTTCACCACTGTCAATATCATAAAAACGTGTAAGCAGGTTAACTACAGTTGTTTTGCCTGAGCCTGTTGCGCCTACAA
>JAZSFV010000274.1:0-2387 GCA_045532395.1 Acutalibacteraceae bacterium | reverse complement strand
GAAGTTTTCTCTGTGACGAGCTGTAAGCTTTGCATTGATGAACTTGCCATTTTCGTCAAGTGGTTCGTTAGCCTGAGCAACGATGTAGTTATCTTCTACGTCTGCTGTCATGTAATGAACTTCACCAAGCACGATGCCTGTTTCTTTATCGATTTTTCTGAAAGGTGCTTCAATGAAGCCGTATTTGTTGATTCTTGCAAATGTTGCAAGGTAAGAGATAAGACCGATGTTGGGACCTTCAGGAGTTTCGATGGGGCACATACGACCGTAGTGGCTGTAGTGAACGTCACGAACTTCGAAACCTGCACGGTCTCTTGAAAGACCGCCGGGGCCGAGAGCTGAAAGTCTTCTCTTGTGTGTAAGTTCAGCAAGGGGGTTTGTCTGGTCCATGAACTGTGAAAGAGGGGATGAACCGAAGAACTCTTTGATTGCCATAAGAACAGGTCTTGAGCTGATAAGTGCTGCGGGAGTCATCTTATCGTCGCCATCCTGGCTCTGAAGAGTCATTCTTTCTCTTACTACTCTTTCAACACGTGAAAGACCGATTCTGAACTGGTTCTGCAACAACTCGCCGACAGAACGGATACGGCGGTTGCCGAGATGGTCGATATCATCAAGAGTACCTACGCCGCAAGCGAGGCAATCAAGATAGTTAACTGATGCGAAAATATCTTCGATTGTAATGTGTTTGGGGATAAGGTCGTCGCATTTTGCAGCGAGTGTTTCCTTAAGTGCATCTTTGTCTTCACCGCATTCGTCAAGGATTGCGAAGAGAACGTCTGCAGAAACGTATTCGTTGATTGCGATTTCTTCAAGTTCGTCTTCTGTGAACATGGGAAGATAGGGCTTGGGATCAACCATGCCGTTAGATACAACTTTAACTTCCTTGTGGTCAAAGTGAACGTCTGCTTCAACATAAGCTTCAGTAACACCCGCCTGCTCGATTTCGAGAGCTCTTTCTTTAGTAAGAACTTCGCCTGAATCAGCAAGGATTTCTCCTGTGAATTTGTTTACGATAGGCTGTGTAAGCTTGCAGCCTGCAAGACGGCCGGAGATAGCCATCTTTTTATTATATTTGTAACGTCCTACTCTTGAAAGGTCGTAACGGTGTACGTCGAAGAACAAGCCTTCAAGATGAGACTGTGCTGTTTGGAGAGTAGCAGGTTCGCCGGGACGAAGCTTTTTGAAAACTTCCATAAGTGCTTCTTCGGAGTTTTTGGTTTCGTCTTTTTCGAGCGTTGCAATAATTCTTTCGTCGTTGCCGAAGAAATCAAGAATATCACTATTGCTTGAAAGACCAAGGGCACGAAGGAAAGTTGTGATGTAAATTTTTCTGTTTTTATCTATTCTTACATAGAAGAGGTCGTTTGAATCTGTTTCGTATTCAAGCCATGCACCTCTGTTAGGGATGACAGTTGTTGTGAAAAGACGCTTACCTGTCTTATCATGTGTCATGTCGTAGTACATACCGGGAGAACGAACAAGCTGAGAAACGATAACACGTTCAGCACCGTTGATAACGAAAGTACCGCTTTCTGTCATGATGGGGAAATCTCCCATGTAGACTTCACTTTCTTTGATTTCACCGGTTTCTTTGTTTGTAAGACGCGCAGTAACACGCATAGGAGCAGCATAAGTAGCATCACGCTGTTTGCACTCGTATACGGTATACTTGGGCTTATCGTCCATTCGGTAATCAACGAATCTCAGCACCCAGTTGCCTGAGTAGTCGGTAATATCCGCCATATCACGGAAAACCTCTTTAAGACCCTTGTTGATGAACCAATCGTACGAAGCCTTCTGGATTTCTATCAAATTCGGCATTTCCATAGCCTCATTGATTTTTCCGTAGCTCATTCTGGTACTGGTTCCGTTTTCCACGGGCTTCAAGTTCAGCATAGACATTTCACTCCGTTTCATTAATCTGCGTCCCGGCGAAAAAATTCACCGAATTCTTTGCGGGAAAGTCGGCATAAACCGATGTGCCCTGACAGCGTGCTTATTTTTATACCCTATAAAAGCGAACGGGCTAAAAATCGCAATAGACACATCTTGCCATTATAATCGTGCATCATAGTATACAGCAACGTCGTCAAGATGTCAAGTAAAAAATTAATATTTTTAAAAATATTTTTTTAATATATAAAACAAAAACCGTTCTCCGACTCTTCACGCAAAATGCGCAAAGCCGAAAAACGGTTTGATTTAACAGAATTGATATTCTTATTTCAGTATGACGGGCGTGAATTTCTGAACACTTGCACAGGCAGCAGGCACAGGAAAGCAAAGAGAATGAATATCCGCCGCCCTGCACTCGAGCTCAAATACACGCTTTGCTTTATCGTCAAGTTTTTTTACATCGGAATATTTCATAACAACGGGCAATC
>JAZSFV010000070.1:0-1940 GCA_045532395.1 Acutalibacteraceae bacterium | reverse complement strand
TCTGTAGCAAACTTCATTATACTGAGAGATAAAACGCGGAATATTAAGTTCCATCGGGCAATGAGTTGTGCAATAACTACATTCCGTACAAGGCAGAGAATTTCTCTCAATAATTTTTTTACCAAGACCTAAAAGCACTTCTGTTTCTTCACTGTTCAGCGGTTTTTCAGTTTCAAAAATTGAGATATTTTCTTCCAACTGTTCAAAATTTGACATACCTGAAAGAATCATCTTCACATTATCAAACTGCTGAAGAAAACGGAAAGACCATTCAATAATATTCACATTTGGTCTTAAACAGTTAAGTTCTTTAATATCTTCATCAGTCAATTCTGCAAATTTACCGCCGCGCAAAGGCTCCATAACCCACACAGGAATATCCCATTCACGAAGAAGTTCTACTTTTGCTTTTGCGTCCTGGAAATTCCAGTCAAACCAGTTAAGCTGAAGCTGACAGAATTCCATATCTTTACCATAGGCTTCAAGAAAACGCTTTAAAACAGGCAAATCGCCATGTGCAGAGAAACCTAAGTGTTTTATTCTGCCATTGTCTTTCTGTGCCTTAAGGTAGTCAAAAATGCCGTATTTCGGGTCAAGGTAAGCATCGATATCAACTTCACATACATTATGGAACATATAGAAATCAAAATATTCCATGCCTGTTTTTTCAAGTTGTTTCTCAAAAACTTCCTCGACCTTATCCCAGAGAGATGAATCATAGCCGGGAAATTTAGTTGCGATAAAATAACTGTCTCTTGGGTATTTGCGAAGAATGTTGCCCATTACAATTTCCGAACGACCTGCGTGATAACCCCATGCAGTATCGAAATAATTGATACCCTTTTCGAAAGCATAAGCAACCATTTTTTCAGTTTCCTGTTCCTCTATAAAAGGATTGCCGTAGCCGTCTCCCGGCAGACGCATGCAGCCCATGCCGAGCGAAGACAGTTTTTTATCTTTAAAATCCTTATAAATCATAAGCTTTCCTCTTATAACATGCTGATTTGTTCTTCTGCTTCACCCGCATCCTCTGAACTTAAAAGCATTCCGAGAGCAGGCAGATTCTTAGTTTTATATCTGTAGGGTTTCGCAAACTCGCCTTGCTTATAATCCCTTACTTCGTAAAGTTTCTGACCTTTTTTGAGAGTCATAACAGAAACACCGATTGTGTCTTTAGTAGTTTTGGGAGAAATTACGCCTGTATGGATAAGCAAGTGTCTGCCTGCAGAAGAAATAAGAACAACTTCTTTATCTTCTTCGATATATTTGACTGCAACCAGTGGTGATTTATCGCTATAAGCCTTGATAAGCTTTTTACGGTTAGTCTTCGTTTCATAAGATTTCAAATCAACCTTTGCAACCTTACCGTTTTCAAAGAAGAACATAACATAACCTTTATAGTCCATAGTTGCAATCATGTGAATTGCAGTTTCCCCTTCTTCCATATCGAGGAATGAGCCTACAAATTCGCCAAGGTTACTTGCTTTTGTTTCGTCAAAATCGTTAGCCTTTGCTTTATACACCTGACATTTGTTTGTAAAGAAGAGAAGATCGGTTTTATTTGAAGTTTCAATAGTTTTGACAACTTCGTCCCCCTCTTTAAGCTTATGTTCGCCTGAACTCTTCTGCCATGACAAAGGAAGAATCTTTTTGAAATATCCTTCTTTTGTAAAGAAGAGCATAACGGGATAATCAGGAATTTCTTCTTCTTTTTCGTCTTCATTATCATTGTCAACGAAGATAATTTCAGACTTTCTGTCCTGACCGTGTTTCTGTGCCACGTCTTTAAGTTCAGCAACGATAATCTTTTTGATTTTCTGCTTACTTGAAAGAATGTCTTCAAGAAGAGCGATGTTCTCAACAAGACTTTCAATATCCTTTGTGCGTTTGAGAATGTACTCTTTATTGAGATGACGGAGTTTAATTTCAGCAACATATTC
>JAZSFV010000230.1:0-2054 GCA_045532395.1 Acutalibacteraceae bacterium | reverse complement strand
AGAAAGTCGGCGTCGATCCCAGCCACATTGTAAGACTCGGTAAAGCAGATAACTTCTGGGAACATGGTGCAGGTCCTTGCGGCCCTTGTTCAGAAATTTATTTTGACCGTGGCGAAAAACACGGTTGCGGTTCACCTGACTGTGCAGTAGGTTGCGGATGCGACAGATTTATTGAAGTCTGGAACCTTGTTTTTACACAGTTTTCAAACGATGGTGAAGGCAATTATACAAGACTTGACCGTTGCAATATCGACACAGGTATGGGTCTTGAAAGACTTGCTTGCGTAATGCAGGATGTTGATAATCTCTTTGAGGTTGATACAGTTCAGAACATTATGAAGCATATCATGGAAATCTCAAAAATCCAGTATCACGATGATGAAAAGACAGACATTTCTCTTCGTGTTATTACTGACCATATCCGTTCAACAACATTTATGATTGGTGACGGTGTTATGCCTTCAAACGAAGGTAAAGGTTATGTTCTTCGTCGTCTTCTCAGACGTGCTGCAAGACATGGTAAACTTATCGGTATTGACAAACCCTTCCTTTATGAAGTTTGTGATACAGTAATCAAAGAAAATGAATCAGCATATCCCAACCTTGTTGAAAAACGTGACTTTATCGTTAAAATTATCAAGATTGAAGAAGAAAACTTCAATAAAACAATCGACTCAGGTATGCAGCTTCTCACTTCAATGATCGAAAACACAGAAAACAACGTGCTTTCAGGCGAAGATGCATTCAAACTTTCAGATACTTACGGTTTCCCCATTGACCTTACAAAAGAAATCCTCGAAGAAAAAGGCATGAGCGTTGACGAAGAAAAGTTCAAGGAACTTGTTCTTGAACAGAGAAACCGTTCACGTGATGCACGTAAAGATGCAGGTGCAGAAGCTTGGAAAGACAGCGGTGTTGTAACCAAAGGTATTCCTGCAACTGAGTTTGTAGGCTATACAGAATTTGAAAATGATGCTCAGGTTGTCGCTCTTATTTCTGCAGGCGAAAGAAAAGAATTTATTGAAAACGGAGAAGAAGCAGTTCTTGTCCTTGACAAAACATCTTTCTACGCTGAAAGCGGCGGTCAGGTAGGCGACACAGGTGTAATTACTGTTGGCGAAACAACATTTGAAGTTGTTGATACAAAGAAAACACACGATGGTGTATTCCTTCACTATGGCTCAATTGTTGAAGGTGACGGTATCAAGCTTGGTGACAGTGCAAAAGCAGTTATCAATAAAGACGAAAGACTTGCAACAATGCGTAACCATACTGCAGCGCATCTTCTTCAGGCTGCTCTCAGAAAAACACTTGGTACGCACGTTGAACAGGCAGGTCAGCTTGTAAATAAAGATAACGTACGTTTTGACTTTACTCATTTCTCTGCACTCACTGCAGATGAAATTGCAGAAGTTGAAAAACTTGTAAATGAAGAAATCCTCTCTGCTTCAGAAGTTACAATGACAGAAATGCCCATCGAAGAAGCAAAGAAAATCGGTGCTATGGCATTGTTCGGTGAAAAATACGGCGATGTTGTAAGAGTTGTAAGAGCTGGTGAATACTCAACAGAACTTTGTGGCGGTACTCACGTTTCTTCAACAGGTAACCTTGGCCTTTTCAAAATTGTAAGCGAATCTTCAGTTGCAGCAGGTGTAAGACGTATTGAAGCAGTAACAGGTAGTGGTGTTCTTGAATTCATCACAAGCAAACTTGCTCTTATTGCAAACACAGCAGAAACACTTAAACTTGCAAATGTAAACGACCTTAACAAACGTGCAGAAAGCGTTATGGCTGAAATGAAAGAAAAAGAAAGAGAAATTTCTAAACTTTCATCTGAACTTTCTTCAATCAAAGCAAACAGTCTTTCTTCTTCAGCAAAAGATGTTGCAGGCGTTAAACTTATTGCAACAATTGTTGAAGATATGTCAGCAGACGACCTTCGTTCGATGTGCGAAGCACTCCGTGATACAAGTGAAGATGCAGTTATCGTAGTTGCTAATAAAAATAAAGAAAAAGGAAATATCAACTTTGCTTGCGGTTGTGCTAAGGGTGCA
>JAZSFV010000214.1:0-5735 GCA_045532395.1 Acutalibacteraceae bacterium | reverse complement strand
AGCACCGAAAACAGGTTTACCTGCTTCGACGATCTGTTCGCCTGCTTCATTGAGTGTAGGTGTTGCAAGACCGAAGAAATCAAGGAAACCGGGGATTGACTGTGCGTTTTCAATAACTGCGTTTATACCGCCTGCCTTTACGATGCTGATAACAACGATAACTGCAAGTGCGACAACCATGACGATAGCCTGCATGAAGTCTGATGCACTTTCTGCAAGGAAACCACCGAGGATTGTGTATGCAAGAACGAATACTGCACCGAGAATCATCATAGCCTTGTAGTCAAGACCGAAGAGAGTGCTGAAAAGTTTACCGCATGTTACAAAGCAGCTTGCTGCGTAAACTGTGAAGAAAATAAGAATGAAAAGCGCAGCAATAGTCATGATGACTTTTTTGTTTTCGCGGAAACGGTTTGAGAAAAATTCGGGGAGAGTGATTGAGTTGTTGGCACGGATACTGTAACGGCGAAGACGTTTTGAAACGATAAGCCAGTTTAAGTATGTACCGACTGCAAGACCGATTGCAGTCCATGCAGCGTCTGCAAGGCCGCACCAATATGCAACACCGGGAAGACCCATAAGAAGCCAACCGCTCATGTCTGAAGCTTCGGCACTCATAGCGGTAACCCAAGGGCCGAGGGAACGTCCGCCGAGATAATAGTTTTCTGAACTCTTGTTTGCTTTTTTAGCATAAACTAATCCGATTCCGATAACTGCAGCCATGTAAACGACCATTGCTATAAGAATCTGCAAAGTATTACTGCCCATAAAAACAACTCCTTTCAATACCTATGTATAAAGTTACAGAGAATAGTATAACACAAAAGAAAAAATATTGCAACAAAAAATACAATTAGTTTATAATCTCTTATTTTATGCACTAAATTGTTGAAATTTTTGTGAATATGTTATATAATAAAGGTGATATTTTATCGGGATATGGTTGTTTTTTCCACAGATATCCGATGAAACAAAAAGAAAGGGGAATGATAATGCCGGAAAGTATAATGACGGATGATTATAACAGCAAAATCAAGCGTGTTATAATCACCAAAGAAGAAATTGACGAAGCAATCAGAAAAGCAGGAAAAGAAATATGCGATTCCTACGACGGAAGACCTATTCTGCTTGTGAGCATATTAAAAGGTGCTTTTGTTTTTATGGCTGATTTGTGCCGTGCTGTGACTGTCCCCTGCGAAATCGGTTTCATGTGTGCAAAAAGTTATTACGAAGGCACTGTATCTTCAGGGCTTGTGAAAATCACAATGGACCTTGAACAGGACATAAGCAAGTACCATGTGATTATCGTTGAAGATATTATCGACACAGGCAGAACCCTCAATGACGTTGTAAAGCTTCTTAAAGCAAGAAATCCTTTATCTTTAAGAGTAATCACGCTTCTTGATAAGCCTTCAAGAAGAATTGTTCCTTTCGAAGCAGACATGGCTCTTTTCACAATACCTGACTATTTTGTGATTGGTTACGGCCTTGACTGTGGCGAAAACTACAGGAACTTACCTTACATAGCGGAATATAACGAGAAAGGTGAATAATAATGTTAGAAAAACTCTTTAAATTAAAACAAAACAATACAAACGTGAAAACTGAACTCATGGCAGGTCTGACAACCTTCATGACAATGGCATATATCCTTGCAGTTAACCCCAGCATTCTGGGCGACGCAGGAATGGACAGCACAGCAGTTTTGCTTGCAACATGTCTTGCTTCATTTTTAGCAACTGCCTGCATGGCACTCACTTCAAACATGCCCTTTGCTCTTTCAGCGGGCATGGGACTTAACGCATACTTTGCATATACCGTTGTTCTCGGCATGGGTTATTCATGGCAGATAGCTTTGCTTGCAGTATTTGTTGAAGGTATTATCTTTATTATCCTTTCACTTACAAAAGTAAGAGAAGCAATCTTCAACTGCATCCCCATTGAACTCAAGCACGGCGTTTCTGTTGGTATCGGTATTTTCATTGCATTTATCGGTCTTCAGAATGCAGGTCTTGCAGTCAACAACGATTCAACTCTCGTTTCAATCATCGCATTCAGACAGAATTTCACAACTTCAGGTATCTGCGCATTGCTTGCACTTGTGGGCACACTTATCACAGGTATCCTTTATATCAAGAAAGTCAAAGGCTCAATCCTTATCGGTATCGTAGCAACATGGCTTCTCGGCATCATCTGCCAGCTTACAGGAATTTATCAGGTAAATCCCGATGCAGGCTTCTTCTCACTTATTCCGTCAGAGTTTATTAATTTCAACTTCTCAGCTATCGGTCAGACTTTCGGCCAGTGCTTCAAGGCAGATTTCAGCGCAATCAAGCCCTTTGAATTTATCGTTGTTATTTTTGCTTTCCTTTTCGTTGACATGTTCGACACTCTCGGCACAGTTATCGGCGTAAGTGCAAAAGCAGACATGCTTGACAAAGACGGCAGACTTCCCAAAATCCGTCCCGTACTTATGGCAGACGCTATCGGTACTTCTGCAGGTGCAGTTCTCGGCACATCAACAATCACAACATTCGTTGAATCTTCAGCAGGTGTTGCAGCAGGCGGCAGAACAGGTCTTACATCAATGACAACTGCAATTCTTTTCCTTGTTTCAATGTTGTTTGCTCCTGTGTTCACTTCAATCCCCTCTTTCGCAACTGCTCCCGCACTTATTATTGTGGGCTTCCTTATGTTCAGCAATATTGCACAGCTTAAGCTTGACGAAAAGAACTACTCAACAATGATTCCCGCATACCTTGCAATTATTGCAATGCCTTTGTTCTACAGCATTTCAGAAGGTATCTCAATCGGTATCATTTCTTATGTAGTTATCAACCTTATCTGCAACATCGGCAAGAAAGAAAAGGTTAAAATCAGCCCCGTGCTTTATGTTCTTGCAGTATTATTTGTCTGCAAATATATTTTCTTATAATATATAGTATAAGAGGTTAATTCATGAAAACGAAGAAGGTATTATCTTTTTTAATAGTGCTTCTGATTGTCCTTATCCCTATCGATCTGTGGCTGGGTTGGGAAAACAAAGCGCTCGTTACAACTGAAATAGCTGTAAACGACAGTCGGATTCCTTCTTCGTTTTCAGATTTCCGTATTGTGCAGGTCTCTGATTTGCACAATACTGTTTTTGGTTGGAAAAACAAAAATCTTATAAATGCCATTAAAGACGCAAAGCCTGATATTATTGTGCTTACGGGAGATATGGTTGACACAAACAGACGCGATATTGACGTTGTTTTATCTTTTGCCGAAGAAATAACAAAAATATCGCCCGTTTATTTTGTGACTGGAAACCACGATGTGAAGGTTGTGGGCAGAGAATATCTTCTTGAAGGGCTTGAAAACAAAGGTGTTGTTGTTTTGCGCAACGAGAAAGTCACCCTTGAAAGAAACGGCGAAAAAGTAGCCCTTATGGGAATTGACGACCCGAAATTTCTTGACGATTTCTTAAAAAGCGACGACAGAACAAACACGAAAACCGCCATTGAAAGCATTGAAACTGAAGACGACACTTACGAAATTTTACTTGCTCACAGAGCAGAAATGATTGACGTGTATGCTTCGACGGGCGTGGACCTTGTGTTTTCAGGGCATGCTCACGGCGGTCAGATAAGGCTCGGTAAAAAAGGCGGACTTCTTGCTCCCGGTCAGGGCTGGTATCCGCAATACGATGCAGGGCTTTACGAAAAAGACAACACAAAAATGATAGTAAGCCGAGGGCTTGGCAACAGCACTTTCCCCTTCCGTATAAACAACCGCCCTGAAATTGTTGTGGCGGTATTAAACAGCAAATGAGGTAGCATTTATGAAAATCATGAGTTTCAACACTCAGTCATGCACAAACTACATAACCAAAGAAATTGACTACGAAATTATGGCAGACGCAATCAACAGATGCCATGCAGACATTGTAGGGCTTAACGAAATCCACGAAGAAAGCCACATGGAAAACTACAGTTTCCAGACAAGAAAAACTGCACAAGCAGCAGGCTTTCCTTATTACAGATTCGGTCACGCCTGCACTCTTGAAGAAGGCAATTTCGGAAACGGTTTTATTTCAAAAATCCCCATCGTGAAAGCAGAGGTTATCGGTGTGCCTGACCCTGAAGTGAAAACAGGCAACCAGCTTTACGAAACACGCGCTCTGCTTAAGGTGAAACTGGAAAACGGTTACACAGTTCTGGTGATTCATTTCGGGCTTAACGACGATGAGCAGATTAACGCAGTGAATGTGGTTTTAGATAACCTTGAAGACGAAAAGTGCATACTCATGGGTGATTTCAACGTAGAACCTGAAAACGAAGTGTTGAAGCCTATAAGGGAAAGAATGAAGGATTCTGCAGATTTGTACACAGAAAACCTTTTAAGCTTCCCGTCTGACAAACCTTATAAAAGAATTGACTATATTTTCGTAAGCAAGGATGTGGAACTTGTGTCTGCAGATATTCCTGCAATTGTTGCGGCAGACCACAGACCTGCAATTGCGGAAATTAAATAAAATTAACCGTTGTAGTTTTTGGACTGCAACGGTTTTTTAAATGCAGAATGCAGAGTGCAAAGTGCAGAGTTTATGGTGGGCAAAGCCCACACCCAAACATAATAGCATCGCAGACCCGCAATTTTGCACTTTGCATTCTGCACTAAATTATATGTATTTGTTTTTATAACAAAATAAGGGCTGCAAAAAACTGATAGTTTCTTACAGCCCCGTTTTTATTTATGTTTAATTTTTAGCTGATTTTTCAGCAAGGCGCAATGTGGAAATAAGCGGAACAATTAAAACTCCGCAGAGAAAATTGCTTATTCCGTGGGTTATGTCGAAAGGAAAGCCTGCCACAACCCATGCCACAGTGCCGTTAAAATCCAGGTTGAACATCAGCGCCTGGGCAGGAGCATAGAGAATGCCGTAAATAAAGCCATGCAAAGAGCATACCGCCATATAAACTATGGGTGCAATTTTTTTCGGCATATTTTTGGGCAATAGCATTGTCATCCCCCAGAGCACAGTCCACACATAAAGGTAAGGCACCCACCAAGTGGAAAAACCGCCCAGAAGCCCTGCAATGAACACAAAAACATAAATGGGATATAATGCTTTTTTTCTGTAAACAACTGTAATTGCAACTATGATAACGCCTATTAAATGTATATTCGGCAGAAATTCCATCAGCCATTTTGAAATATACATCAGAGCGCCCAGCATAGCGAAAATCACAGTATCTCTGACGTTATTTTTCACCCTTTGACTACCTTAAGAGAATATTCTTTCCCTTCTTCAATAGTTGCGGAATCAACGCCGAAGTTTACTGTTTCATTGTCCACAAGGAAAGACCAGTAAGCCTTGTCTTTGTCGTAATCGGCAGTTATACCGTTGACTTCCTTGACGTATAAGCCGTAGGGGCCTTCTTCGCCTGAAATAAGGCCTAATTCCACAAGAGCATCGCCTACAATGGTTTTGTCTGTGTGGATTTCAAATGTTGTCACTTTGCCGTCGTAGTCCACTACGTTGAAGATGAATTTCTTTGCACCTTCGCCTCTGACTATAATTTCCTCCGAGGCAGTGACGGGTGTGTTGTTGTCGCTACAACTTGTTGTAATAAATGCCATAGCCGCAATAAGCACCATACAAAAGATTAACGACAACACGCGTTTTAAGTGTGTTGTTTTCATAATTTGCATTCTATTTTATGGTTATCTGTGAGTCCGCCCCATCGGAT
>JAZSFV010000133.1:0-1980 GCA_045532395.1 Acutalibacteraceae bacterium | reverse complement strand
ACATGGCTACGATCCGACTTCGAGAGTATCAAAATTTTCTGCAGGCTCGTTAATGTTACCTAAAAGCCATTCATCTGTGCAGTAAAAGTCGCAGGGGTAAATGTTACCGTTACCTTCGCAGACAAACTGATGTGTACAATGACCGCACATTCCGCATTGTTCTGCTCTGTCGCCAAGATATAATCTTACATAGTTATCAAATTGTCTTATGCTTACATAATTTCCCTTCACAAAGTCTTTTACATAATTATTAAAAGCGTGAATAAGAAAATACTCATATTCCTCATTGGTCATGAAAAGCTCTGACTCTTCTTCACTGCCGAAAGGACGTAAGCAGGGGATAAACTGAAGATATCTGAAACCTTTTGATTTTAAATAAGAATAAATAGTATCAATTCTTTTAGCACTTGCACTTGTCATAACGGAGAGAATGTTAAATTCAGTATTATTTTCCTTAAGAATATTTGCTGCAGACAAAGTTGTAAAAAACTTACTCTGACCATTATGGTCGACGCGGAATTTATTTGCTTCTCTGTCACCATCAAGGCTCAAACCTACAAGAAACTTATTTCTTGTGAAAAACTTTGCCCATTCTTCGTCAATTAAAATTCCGTTAGTTTGTATTGAAAAGAAAATTTCTGAATTCTTTGTGTTGTATTTCTTGACGAGCTCTACAAACTTTTCAAAATACTCTTTCCCTGCAATCAAAGGCTCGCCACCCTGAAAAGCGAATGCAACGGTATTTCCGTCTGCAAATATGAGTGCGGATTTTATAAGGTTTTCCGCAGTTTCTGTTTTCATGATACCCAGATTTTTTTCTTCTCTGTTTTCTGCAACGTCATGGTAAAAACAATACTTGCAGTCAAGGTTACAAAGGCTTGATGCAGGTTTTATCATTATGGAAAGGGGTGGCATTATTTTATACCTCGTCTGTTATTCCTGAAATCTGCAGTAATTTCGTCCATTCTCTTGTTCATTTCCTCGGCAATACCCGGATAAACTGATGTTCTGTTATAGTTTTCACCACTGTCGTCTGTAAGGATATGAAGCCAGTTTTTCCTGAATTTATCAAAGAAAGCAGAGTTATCGTTCTGGATATTCTGGAAATATTTAAACTGAACATACTCGTTTTCGGTAAGCACATCGTATTTATAATCAGGGTTTTCTTTTAAAACGTCTTCTGTCCTGACAGCATATTGAATTGCTTTGATTTTTTCACGTTTCATGTGAAGAATGGGGTTTTCTATTGTATGAATGGGTGTACCTTTTTCGAAAATCGGCATCATGGAAGTGCCGTCAATTATACGGTCAGCGGGTAAATAGTTTTCTTTACCGCCGTTTGTAATATGACACATATCGATAAGTGTGGGGAATAAGTCAACTAATGTTGCACTTTCATCAAAGCTTGAGCCGCTTTCGAAAATATTGCCGTTATCCCAACGGATAAGGAAAGGTACTTTTTGTCCGCCTTCATAAGCGAGATATTTACCGCCTCTGAGTTCGTTAGTTGAACCTTGTAAAGCAGGGCCGTTATCGCTTGTGAAAATAATAAGTGTATCGTCAAGTTCGCCTAATTCTTCCAGTGTATTGAAAAGCTCTCCGAGATAATAGTCAAACTCTGCAACGCAGTCTGCATAATCTCCAAGACCTGTTTTACCTTTGAACTCGTCGCCCACATAGATAGGTGCGTGAGGCCAGGGTGAAGCGTAATATGCGAAGAAAGGCTCATCCGAGTTGTTTACAGTTTCTGTAATCCATGTTGTAATTTCTTCGTGGATATATTTTGTTGCATTTTTCTGGTCTTTCATTTCGTCAGTGCCGTGAACGATTTCGTATTCGCCGTTTTCTTCAACAACATGGTAGAAAGGAGTCATGTCGTTAACGTGATGGCTGCCGTAGAAATAATCAAATCCCTGATTTGTGGGAAGATATTCGCCGTAATCGCCTAAGTGCCATTTGCCGAAAGCACCTGTGTTATAT
>JAZSFV010000181.1:0-6738 GCA_045532395.1 Acutalibacteraceae bacterium | reverse complement strand
AATGATGATCATCGGAGCGATCTTCGTTCTTCTGTATACGCTCCTCGGAGGTTTCCTTGCTGAAAGTGCTTCTGACTTCATGCAGGCTATCGTAATGATCATTGCTCTTACAGTTATCGTTATTATCGGTACTGTTAATGCAGGCGGTCTTGGTGCAGTTCTTGATAATGCAGGAGAGATCCCCGGATTCCTTGAACTTTTCGGAATTGCAACACCCACAGTTGATGCTGATAAGATTCAGCTCGTTGCAGACGGAGTACCCCTTTTCGGTGAAGCTGCTCCTTACAGCATTCTTACTATCTGTTCCCTTATGGCTTGGGGTCTCGGCTACTTCGGTATGCCTCAGGTCCTTCTCAGATTCATGGCTATCCGTAAAGAAAAAGAACTTAAAATGTCAAGAAGAATCGCAACAGTATGGGTTGTTATTTCTCTTGCAGTTGCAGTGTTCATCGGTATCCTCGGCAGACAGCTTTATCCCGTTGCACACCTTACAAAATCATCTGCAGAAAGCATTTTCATCACACTTTCAACAAGCTTCCTTCCGCCCATTATTGCAGGCTTTGTTATGGCAGGCATCCTTGCTGCAACAATCAGCTCATCAGACTCATATCTTCTTATTGCAGCATCTGCTTTTGCAAAAAATATCTATCAGGGCGTTATCAGAAAGAAAGCTACAGACAAGCAGGTTATGACAATGACAAGAATTACACTTCTTGTTATCGCACTTATCGGTATCGTTATTGCTCTTGATGAAAACAGTGTTATCTTCAGCATCGTTTCATTCGCATGGGCAGGCTTCGGCGCTACATTCGGTCCGCTTATGATATTCTCACTCTTCTGGAAGAGAACAACAAAAGCAGGCGCAATTGCCGGTATGGTAAGTGGTGCAGGAATGGTATTCTTCTGGAAACTCGTTCTCAATCCTCTTGGCGGTATCTTCGGCATTTACGAGCTTCTTCCCGCATTCATCTTCTCTGCAATCTGCACAATTGTGGTTTCACTCCTTACAAAGAAACCCTCAGCAGAAATTGAAGAAGATTTCGAAGCAGTCAAAGCAGGCAAGGTTGAAGACGCTGTTGCTGAATAATTGTCCGTCTTAAATCAAAAAAATCAACCCCGTGAAGTTTTTAAACTTCACGGGGTTTTTATGTGTTTATTTTCAGAATACTTCGTCTACAACTTTGTTTTCTTCTGCTGATTTGAAAATGTTTTCAATAAGCTTTATAAGACGTCTTTGTTGTGCGTGTGTAACGATAGGCTCTGCTTTTCCTTCAAGCACTTCAAGAATATTATCGTAATATTCTGCCCAATTGCCTTCAGCCGGCTCTGTAGGATATTCGTCGATAGTATCGTCAGTTCTGGGTGCCATTGTCTTTGTAAGACCAACGCCTGCTCTTACGGGCACTGCGTCTTTGTTTTCCCAGTCAGTAACCATGCTGATTGTACCGTTTCCGTCCCAGTCTTCAATAATTGCAGTGCCGTTAAGGCCAAGCACATACCAGGGTTTAAGACCGATAAAATTGTTTGTGGAAACTTCAATAATCCATTCTGTGTCGTTGTCAAATTTGATTAAAGCGGTAAATCCGTCGTCAACCTCGTCGTTTGTGATGTGGGTAAGTGTTGCATAAATTGAAATAATCTTCGCACCGCTCATCATCATAAGCATCTGGTCGAGAAGATGAACGCCCCAGTCGTAAACCATACCGCCACCGGGCTGTCTGTTTCGCCAGTCTCCGGGCACACCGCGTGAGCCGTGAACTCTGTGCTCAATGCGGAAGATTTTGCCCAGCTTGTTTTCGTCGTAGATTTTCTTGACTGTAAGGTAGCAGGGGTCCCAACGTCTGTTCTGATGAACTGTAAAAAGTTTACCTGTTTCTTCAGAGCATTTTATCATCTCGTCAAGGTCTTCTGACGACATTGTAACGGGTTTTTCAGAAATCACACCTTTGCCTGCTTTCATAGCACGGATTGCGTAATCCTTGTGAAACTCGTTAGGTGTAGCAATTGTTATAAAATCAATTCTATCGTCATTGAGAAGTTCATCTGCGCTTTTGAATGCATGCAGACCTTTTTCTTCTGCAATTTTCTGTCTTTCAGGGTTAATGTCGTAAGTGCCGATGATTTCCACATCATCGCGTAAGCTCAGCTTTTCAAAATGGTAGTTTCCCATTCCGCCGTAGCCGATTAAACCCCAACCAAATTTTTTATCTGCCATTTTCAAAACACCTCCGTAAGGGGCTCACACCCACCACATTTCGCCTGTTTTCTGTGTGATAAGAACACCCTTGAGCATTTCAACTGCCTTTGTAAGACCTTCGTCCTGGCTCATAAGGCTGTCTTCGTGTTCAATGCTGATTGCGTAATCGTAACCAACAAGACGAAGATTGCTGATGATATCTTTCCAGTAAGATGCGTCGTTGCCGTAGCCTACGCTGCGGAAAATCCATGAACGGTTGATTTCGTCGCCATAGGGTTTTGTGTCAAGCACACCGTTTACTGCAGTGTTGTATTTGTCAATTTTTGTATCCTTTGCGTGGAAGTGGAAAATTGCATCGCCAAGCTTTCTTATAGCAGCAACAGGCTCCATTCCCTGCCAGATAAGGTGGCTGGGGTCAAAGTTTGCGCCGATTTCAGGGCCTACTGCTTCACGCAGGCGAAGAAGTGTTTCTGTGTTGTAAACGCAGAAGCCGGGGTGAAGTTCAAGTGCAATCTTGTTAACTCCGTGAGCCTTTGCGAATTCAACAAGGTTTTTCCAGTAGGGGATAAGCACGTCATTCCACTGATATTCAAGAATTTCGCCGAATTCGTTGGGCCAGGGGCATGTTACCCAGTTGGGGAATTTTGCGCCTTCCCAGTCGCCGGGGCAACCTGAGAATGTGTTAATCTGGCTGATGCCGAGTTTTTCTGCAAGTAAAATTGTATCGCGGATAACTTTGTCAAATTCTGCTGCTACTTCTTTGTCAGGGTGTACGGGGTTACCATGGCAGCTGAGTGCACTGATTTCCAGACCGTATTTTTCAAGAGTAGCTTTGAATTCGTTAAAAGCATTTTCATCGTTGAGAAGAATTTCAGGGTTTGCGTGAGCATTTCCCGGATATCCGCCACAACCGATTTCTACCATTTCGATTCCTTTTGATTTGAAATAAGCACATGCTTCGTCAAAAGATTTGTCGCTTAAAAGTGTTGTAAACACGCCGAGTTTCATTTCTAAATTACCTCTTTACTATTAAAGATTTGCTTTGAAATAAGCCATACTTCTTGTAATGTCTTCAATGCCTGTGGGTACAGGGTCGTCATTTTCAAGAACGAGCCATTCAATATCGATGTCTTTTGCAGCCTTGAAAACTGTAAGTAAATCGTTCTGTCCTTCGCCGAGAGCAGTGGGCTTTCTGTCAATACCGTCCTTGATATGAAGAAGAACAATTTTGTCTTTATTTTCTGTAATATATTTGTAGTTATCAGCGCCGCCGCAGAAGCTCCAGTATGTGTCAACCTCAAGGTATGCTGTGTCTGCAATCACGTCCATGCAGTATCTGTCGCCAAACATGATTTCGTATTCTTCTGTGTGGTTGTGGTAATAGAATTTAATTCCGTCTGCTTCGCCTTTCTTGTTAGCAAAAGCGAATACGTCGTTAAGAATTTTAACGTCTTCTTCAGTTGTGTGAGGTGCACCGCCTATACCAACGTATTTCATGCCGAGAGTTTTTGCGATTTTAAGAGTTTCGTCAATTTTGTCTTCCTTGAAATCGTCAAGTCCCATGTGGCAACCAACTGCTGTAAGTCCGAGTTCGTCAAGACGAGCTTTGATAACTTCAGGCTCTACTCCTGCAAAACCTGCAAATTCAACGCCTTCAAAGCCGAGTTCTTTAACTTTGCCGAGAATTTCAAGAAATTCTTCGCCGTTTGTATAGTCGTGTCTTAAAGAATAAAGTTGTACTGCTAATTTCATAATTTATATCTCCTTATGCAAGGTAAACGGGTTTACCTGTTTTTGCTGATTCGTAAATTGCTTCAAGAATCTGTGTAACAACAAGAGCCTGTTCAGGTTTTGTGTTAACCTCTGTGTCGTTTAAGATAGCGTCAATCCAGAGACGTGCTTCAATTTCAGAGCAGTCCATTTCCTGACCGTCAAAGAAAGCAACGCCGCCTGCGTCAAAGTTAGGCTCTTCAACAACCTGACGGTGGTTTTTAACATAGTTGATGTGAAGTCCGTCAAGCATGTCAGCACCGCCCTTTGTACCGCAAAGAGTTGTTGATGCTTCGATGGGGTTTCTGATGTTGAGTGCCCAGCTTGATTCAAGCACAATTGTTGCACCGTTTTCCATCACAACAAAGCCGAAAGCAGAATCTTCAACTGTGAATTTTTCAGGGTCCCAGTCGCCCCATGCGTTTGCAGTGCCTTTCTGCTGACCAAGTTTTTTATATGTAGTACCAACAACCATCCTGGGCTTGTAGTTGTCCATCATCCAGAGTGTAAGGTCAAGAGCATGTGTGCCGATGTCGATAAGAGGTCCGCCGCCCTGTTCATATTCGTTAAGGAAAACGCCCCATGTGGGAACTGCACGTCTTCTCAATGCGTGAGCCTTTGCGAAATAGATTTCACCAAGCTCGCCGTTTTTGCAGCATTCCTTAAGGTAAATAGCCTCGTCTGTGTTACGGCACTGATAGCCGATAGTAAGCTTTTTGCCTGTTCTCTGAGAAGCTTCAAGCATTTTCTTTGCTTCTTCATAAGTTTTAGCCATGGGCTTTTCGCACATTACGTGTTTGCCTGCTTCAAGTGAGTCAACAGTAATGAAACTGTGTGAACGGTTAGGTGTGCAGACATGAACAAGGTCGATTGTTTCGTCTTTGAGAAGTTCTTTATAATCAGTATAAACTTTAGCATCAGGTGTGCCGAATTTCTTTGCAGAATTGATTGCTTTTTCTTCAATGATGTCGCAGAAAGCAACCATTTCAACTTTGTCGCTCAGTTTCTGCAAAGCGGGCATATGTTTACCGTTACCGATACCGCCACAACCGATGATACCAACTTTTAATTTCTTTTCCATGTTTAAACCTCCAAATCAAGAGTACTATACACATACTCTTATATTTGTTTTAATGATACCACAACCGCATGATTTTTCAAGAGTTTTTTGCGAATTTTTGCTGAAATTTTTATATTTTATTGTTACCTGATGGTATATATGGTATAATATCGGCGGTGAAAATTATGAGAAGAATTGATTATGTTATCGAAAGTGAATATGACGGCGATAAAGTGCTGTGGTATCTGCGTGGAAAAGCAAAACTTTCCGCCCGTCTTGTTGCAAGTTTAAAAACTTTTCCTGAGGGAATACTTTTAAACGGAGAGCATATCAGGACTATCGACAGAATCCACACAGGCGACGTTTTAACGGTAAACATTCCTGCAGGGGAAAGCTCTGCCGAAGCACGTGAAGGCGAGCTTGATGTTATTTATGAAGATGACGATATCCTTATTATAAACAAAAATCCTTTCATAGCCGTTCATCCTACCCACAACCATCAGGGCGACACTCTGGCAAATGTTGTTGCGGGATATTTGCAGTCAAAAAATAAATCTGCAGTTTTCAGGGCAGTGGGCAGGCTTGATAAAGGCACGTCAGGGCTTATGATTATTGCCCTTAATGCCTATGTCGCTTCACGTCTTTCCGAAACTGAAACAAAAAAGGAATATATTGCCATCACAGAGGGCGTCTACACTTCAGACGGCACTATCGACAAGCCGATTTACCGCCCCGACCCTATGAAAACCTTGCGTGCGGCAGGGGAGACGGGCGACAGAGCAGTCACTCACTACACAGTCGAGTGCCACGACGATAAACGCTCAGTTCTTCGTGTCAGGCTTGAAACAGGCAGAACACATCAGATAAGAGTTCATTTTTCTTTTCTCGGCACACCCCTTGTGGGCGACGATATGTACGGCAAAGCAGATGAAGAAATCAGGAGACACGCATTGCATTGCGAGAAGATAACTTTCACTCATCCCGTGTCACATGAAACCATAACCGTCACAGCTCCCTTATGGGAAGATATGGAAAAAATAAAAGAAAAAATTTATAATGGCAGAAATTACCATAAATAAGGCAAAACACAAAATGTAGATAAGATACAATCCGGTTACAAAGCCCCTGTTTTGGTTACAAAGATATTTTATATATTACAAAGTTATTACAATTGGCATATTTGGTAATTTTTTTTCATAAAAGGGGTTTATTTTTACGAGATATAGTGTTATAATAACTTCGCACGACTATTGGCAGTTTTAGTCGTGTTCAAAAAAATTACAAATGTAATTATTTTCTTCATACTGAAGTACAACATATAGTTATCCACGATTTTCAGACCTGATGTACGGTGCTACATAATTTCATTGCCTGTGCAGACATGAAGGAGAGTGTAACGGATTGGAAAAAATCGTAATCAACGGTGGAAATGAACTCTACGGAGAGATTGACATAAGCGGTGCTAAAAACGCAGCGTTGGCAATATTACCTGCTACAATTCTTGCTCAGGACATTTGCAGAATTGAAAACCTTCCTGACATCAGCGACGTAAAGCTTATGGTAGAGATTCTTTCACTTTTAGGCGCGCAGATTAAGTACATCAACAGAAGTACACTTGAAATAGATACAAGATTTGTAAACGCAAGCGAAGTTCCCTACGATTATGCAAAGCAGATGAGAGCATCTTACTACTTCATCGGCGCATTATTGG
>JAZSFV010000145.1:0-6817 GCA_045532395.1 Acutalibacteraceae bacterium | reverse complement strand
TTCAGGTTTCAGACTACACCGATATCGGTCCTAACAACGAGGTTTACCTTGCAAACGGTCAGGCGATAGCCTTTGCAATAAGCGCAGCAAATATCCCCGCTTCTGTTGATATCGGAGCAAAAGCGATTTCGGAAGACGGCACTCCCGTACTCAGCGCAAAAATCGTTTCTGACATAGCTGAATATTCAATGGAAAAATCAATTGTAAGCTGTACAGCACAGTTTATTGATATTCTTCCTTCAGGTGCATCAGAAATCGAAGACCTTTTTGCAGGTGGTATGGCCTATGTGGTTATCACAAACATGGGTGAGGGTTACCTTTCAATCACAGATATCAAACTTGCATATTCAGGCCCTGTTGCTATGATGGCAAGCTTTATGGTAAACTCACGCACAGTCGATGTTGCAACAGCATATCTCCTTGCTCCTGATGAGCCTATTCTTCCTGCTCCTGAAGTTCCCGAAGAGCCTGAAGTTCCTGTTGAACCTGATGAACCCGATGTTCCCGAAGAACCTGAAAATCCTGAAGAACCCGTTGAACCTGAAGTTCCTGCAGAACCTACATTCTTTGAGTTGGTTGCAGCCTTCTTCAACAGCATCTTTAAAGCAATCAGAGATTTCTTTGTAAGCATTTTCGGTTAATTTATTAAACTTCATGGCAGTAACGGAGAAAAATCTGCTCTGTTACTGCCCACACCAGAAGAAATATAAAAAAGAGGTATAGCAAATTGAAAAAGCAGTATACAAAACCTTTATTGTCTGTATCGAGTTATCAGTTAGATGCAGCATCGGCATCAGGTTGTGATTTTAACATCAATCACGACGAGAATACCTGTACATTTGAAAACGGACAATTTTTTAATTTCTTTACTTGTCAGTTCGATATGACAGGTCCTGACGGAGATGGCAACGACGCTCTCTGCTATCACGGCCCTATGATCACTATGGGAAAAACTTTTATCACGTCATAATGAGTTATAAACGACAGGGTTGCAGTATTGCACCCTGTTTTCGGTTTTTGGAGTAATATGAAAAGATTTGTTATAGGCGAAATTCCTTTCATATGGAAGGGTAAAAATGTAAAGCTCGGAGAAATGGGCAATATGTCTCTTTTTCTCTCAGACGAGCAAACTGAAGAGCAGCCGTTTCTTTTTGAAGAAACGGAAATGGATATCAATATTTTTGAAAAGGCTGAGGTTGTAAAAAAAACAGGTGGCTATGAGTTGCTGAAACTTGACGGAAAACTGTTTTTAATGAATCACTGGGCGCAAAACCGTTTCGGATATGGCTTTTTTGTTAAAGAACTTGATACCGAAACTGCTCAGAAAATTTATGTCAATCCCGATATAGAAAAAGAATACTTCATTCCTGCAGAAAGATTTTTCAGTACAATCGGCATGCATGGTAAGTTGTTACAAAAAGGTGCAATTATACTTCACGCATCATTTATAGATTATAACGGCAAAGCAATTCTCTTTGCTGCTCCGTCACAAACCGGAAAGTCAACACAGGCTTCGTTGTGGCAAAAACATGAAAATGCCGAAATTATCAATGGTGACAGAGTTCTTCTGCGTAAAAAGGAAAACAAATGGTATGCCTATGGGTATCCCTGCTGTGGCTCATCAAAAATTTGTTTGAACAAAACCTTACCCTTAGGTGCAATAGTTGTTTTGCATCAGAGCAGTGAAAATATAGTTCAGGAAATTACTGCATCGGAGAGTATCAGCGCACTTACAAGCGGAACCGAGATTTACACATGGGATAACAAAGAGATAATGGCAGCCCTTTCAATAACGGAAGAAATATTTAAGGATGTTCCGATTCTGAAGCTTTCATGCAGAGCAGATAAGGGTGCGGTTCTGACTCTCAAAGAAAAATTAGAGGCGATGAAAATATGTTAATGACAGGTGCTGATTATTTGTTCAGCAAAGCATCAAAAAATAAAGTTCCTCTTGCAGGCACTTTTGAATTAACACCTGTGTGTAATTTTTCCTGCAAAATGTGTTATGTGAGAAAAACACCTGCTATAATAAAAAAAGAAGGCAAACACCTTTTGTCCGCTGATGAGTGGCTGAAGCTCGCAAGAGAATGTCACAAAGCAGGAACACTTTATCTTCTCCTCACAGGCGGTGAACCTTTCGCTTATCCTGAGTTTAAAAAACTTTATACAGAACTTCATAAAATGGGTTTTATTCTGTCAATCAACACTAACGGCTCACTCATTGATGAAGAAACTGTTGAATGGCTAAAAAAATATGCACCGAGCAGAATCAATATAACACTTTACGGTGCATCTGCAGAAACTTACGGAAAAATATGCGGAAATACGGACGGATATGAGAAAGCTGTAAGAACAATAAAATTGCTGAAAAATGCAGGAATTGCAGTTGTTATAAACGGCAGTATGACACCCGAAAACTACGACGACCTTGAAAAAATAGCGGATTTTGGAAAGAATCTGGAGCTGAACACCCGAATCAGTCCATATATGTTTCCGCCGGTGCGCAGAGATGCCGAAAAAGGCGACTCACGGCTTACTCCTGAGCAGGCATCAAGTTGTTACATCCGCCGTATTGAATGTCAGCTTGCTGAAGACCAACAGAAGAAATTAATTGAAAATCTTCTGAAAAAATCTTCTGAACACAGCTCTGAAACATGGGGTGTTCAGGATGAATTTATGCAGTGCCGTGCAGGCAGAAGTGCATATTGGATTTCCTGGGAAGGCAAGATGACTGCATGCGGAATGATGGACTTCCCCACCGTCACGTATCCGTTAGAAAATTCTTTTGCAGATTGTTGGAATGAGCTTACTGAAAAAGTAAGAAGCGCTTCGGTGATGAAAGAGTGTTCCGAATGTAATCTGCGCGAAATCTGCAGACCTTGTGCTGCAATGCTTTATTCAGAAAGCGGAGATGTAAATAAAAAATCCGAATATCTCTGCAAAATGTCAGAGTGTATTTACGATAAATTACGGGAGAAATATAATGAAACTGAAATATGATTTTATTGTACGCGAAATAGTCGGTGAATATGTTCTTATCCCTATGGGGGAATCAGCATTGAAAATATCGGGCTTTCTCACCACAAATGAAGTAGGTGCCACACTGATGGAAGAACTGAAAGAAAAAAGAACGCGAAAACAACTCCTTGAAAGAATACTTGAAGATTTTGATGTTGATGAAAAAACGGCATCAGAAGATATCGAGGAATTTATAAACCTTTTGAAATCCCGGGATTTCATAGAAGATTGAATAAACGGAACTGGTTGTCATTTGCGATAAACTTTTTGTTGATCAATTATGGGTTAATTTTGTTAACCAGCGGTGCATTTTATTGCCCTGTCTGTTGCTTTGAAGCAGCCATGCACTCTTTAGATAGATTTTCTTACTAATCAACTTGATAAACAATAAAAAGCGTTGCAGGAGGGAGTGGTTATTACCCAGATGCAACGCTTGTTTTTATATATGGCTATGTTATAAGGCTTTTATGAATAAAACAACGATACCGCTATCGACACGATTGTATGGGCAGCGGTATCTGATTTGGCATTGATTACGCTGTTTGATACAAATCGTATGTATTATGGTAGTGTGACTAAATATTTTATTGCATTTTGAAAAATATGGGAGTATAATAACTTTGTGTTATTAGTTTACGTTTAGCAAATATTTGTTACTGCTTAATAGACTAACAATGTAACTCTGAAACGGAGGAATGTAAAATGAAAAACAAAACTTTGATGAAAGCCTTATCAGCACTCCTTGCAGTGGTGATGGTGCTTTGCTCTGCACCACTTAGTGGATTTGTAGGACTTGAGTTGCCTGAATTGTTTGGTGTCAATGCAAGTGCAGCCACATACAGCGGCTCTTGCGGTGATAATGTAAACTGGTCACTTGATACGGAAACAGGTGTACTTAATATTGCAGGCACAGGTGCGATGTATAATTACGAGTATAAGTCAATGCCGTGGTATTCTTATATTTCATCTGTTAAGACCGTTAATATTGCAGACGGTGTAACAAGCATAGGTGAATATGCGTTCTATTATTGCGACAGCCTTACATCAGTCACAATCGGAGAAAGTGTGGAAAGTATAGGCGATTATGCGTTCGCCAATTGCACCAGACTTACATCGATCACAATTCCTGACAGTGTCACAAGCATAGGCGAAGGTATGTTCTATTGTTGCACCAGTCTTGAATCAGTCACAATCGGTGACGGTGTAACAAGTATAGGTGATGACGCATTTATTCATTGCACAAGCCTTACATCAATCACAATCCCCGACAGTGTCACAAACATAGGCGGTTATGTGTTCGGTTTTTGCGAAAGCCTTATATCCGTCACGATCGGAGACAGTGTGGAAAGTATAGGCGGAGGTGCGTTCGCCGATTGCACAAGCCTTACATCAATCACAATCCCTGACAGTGTCACAAACATAGGCGGTTATGCGTTCGGCTTTTGCGATAATCTTACGGATGTATATTATATGGGCACAGAAGAAGAATGGAATGAAATTACAATCGGAAGTGATAATGAAGATTTATTGAATGCTACAATTCATTTTCCTCGTGAAGACAATGGGGGTATTGTGGCATCAGGCGAGTGTGGCGATAATCTTACGTGGATTTTGGATGAAAACGGTGTGCTTGAAATCACAGGCACAGGTGAGATGTATAATTACGAGTATAATTCAGTGCCGTGGTATTCTTATAATTCATCTGTTAAGACCATTAATATTGCAGACGGTGTCACAAGCATAGGCACTTATGCGTTCTCTTTTTGCGACAGTCTTACATCAGTAACAATCGGTGACAGTGTGGAAAGCATAGGCACTTATGCGTTCGCTTTTTGCGAAAGCCTTGCCTCAGTCACAATCCCTGATAGTGTCATTAACATAGGTGATTTTGCGTTCTGTGATTGCGACAGCATTACATCAGTCACAATCGGCGACAGTGTGGAAAGTATAGGCAATTATGTGTTCGCCAATTGCACTAACCTTACATCAGTCATAATTCCGGACAATGTAACAAGCATAGGCGGCGGTGTGTTTGCCAATTGTGTTAACCTTACATCAGTTACAATTCCTGACGGTGTAACAAGTATAGGCGTCGGTATGTTCGCTAATTGTACTAGCCTTACATCAGTAACAATCGTAGACGGTGTAACAAACATAGGTGGTCAAGCGTTCTATTATTGCTGCAGTCTTACATCAGTTGCAATCCCTGACAGTGTTGAAAGCATAGGCGAAAGTGCGTTCCATTATTGCGATAATCTTACGGATGTGTATTATATGGGCACAGAAGAAGAATGGAATGAAATTACAATCGGAAGTGATAATGAAGATTTATTGAATGCTACAATTCATTTTCTTGGCGAAGAAGAACATTCTCATTCCTACACTTCCGAAGTAACAAAACCATCTACATGCACAGAAGACGGAGTAAGAATATACACTTGCTCATGTGATGATATTTACACAGAGATTATTCCTGCTTTGGGTCATACACCTGCAGAAGCAGTTAAGGAAAAAGAAGTTCCGGCAACAGAATCTGCAACAGGCTCTTACGATTCAGTTGTTTACTGCTCAGTATGTGGTGATGAAATTTCACGCGAAACTGTTACTATCCCCGTAATCGGCTCAGGCACAACAATCAGCGGTAATTTCACTGCATTCGGTGAAGCTTCAGATGCAACATTTATTGCACTCTTCAAAGAGAGTAGCGAAGAAACTGTTGCTTCACTTATGAAATCAGCTGTTACAGGTACTTACGAGTTTGAAAATGTTGAAGACGGTAATTACACAATCGTAATTTCAAAGAAAGACCACGTAACACGCACTTACACAGTTGAAGTTGTTGACGGTGAAGCACTTACTCAGGACCTTAAGATTCACCTTAAAGGTGACATAGATGGTAACGGTAAGATTATGGTTACTGACTATAACGCTATTCTTAGACACGTTAAGAAAACAGGCGCACTTGAAGGCTACGCTTTCCATTGCGCAGATATAGATGGTAACGGCAAGATTATGGTTACTGACTATAACGCCGTTCTCAGACACGTTAAGAAGACATCATCTCTCTGGTAATCCTTGTATTCCTGAAAGCACAGAAATTAAATAATTAAAAACAACAAGCCATCTTATTTCGGTAAGATGGCTTGTTTGTTTATATTGATTCAGCCGTTTAACGATTATCAGTAGTTTAACGATAGGTAAGATAATTTTTCTGACTAATCAACTTAATAAACAACAAAAAGCGTTGCAATTAAATAATCAGTCAATAAACTCGTAATCAAAAGGACATCTGTCTTTCCGATATTGTTTGTTCTTTTCCATTGTTTTCCGTTTCTTTTCAATTGAGCCATTTAAATCTTTTGCTACGGTCTTACTACCTTTTACTATTACATAATGATATTCACAATCACGATTCAACATATCCCGGAAAGTATCCCGGTTTTTACCGTATCCTTCGGGGAAGTCGAATGATGCCTTTTCCCACTCATCGTTTATATTGTATTAGTGTTTTAAATATGATATAATCAAAACATAATAACTGAAAGGATGATTGTTATAAATATACAGAATTATGTGGAAACAGTTCTTCAGCCCAAACTTCAGGGTGATGGTGGCTGGATAGAGTTTGTTTCCTGCGAAAACGGAAACCTGACAGTGATTTTCAGAGGTGAATGCTCAAAGTGTCTTATTCTTCACCGTTGCACAGAGTGGATTGAAGAACAGATAAAAAATGACCTTGACAAAAAAGTGAAAGTCATTGCCATCAGAAAAAAACCTTATTTTCAGGACACATATGGAG
>JAZSFV010000071.1:0-4129 GCA_045532395.1 Acutalibacteraceae bacterium | reverse complement strand
TTCTTTTATTTCAATAGTTTCCTTGTTGATACCGCAGTACCTTGCAATTACTTCATTCCCGTGGTCTATCTCAACCACCGTACCGTATAATGCATCATCATAAATTTTTGTAACTTTACCCTCGGCTATTGCTTTTACCTGAGCACCGCTGTCGCCTGAAAAATCAATTCCTGAATGAGTACGCCAGTCTCCCATTGTGGGATTATATACGGGGGTATTTGGGTTATAATCCTTACTGATTTCAGTACCAATCGGTAAAAGGTAACTATCGGTAAAAGGTTTCGGGTATTGGACAGTTTCTTCGGTAGTTTCAGGGGAGGTAGTTTTTTCTGTTTCGGGTTCGGTGGTAACTCTTGTGTCGGGGACATCCGTAAGATTCTGACGGACTTCAAAGTCAGGCTCGACCGTTTCGGAGTTTTCCGTAAAATTCAATGTTGCGGTAGGTAATGTGAAATTATCCTCGGGAAAGGTCACGTTAATATCATTAATGGCTTTGTTAGCTGTAAGCCTTGCACTGAAAGCACCGCCAATTGCTAAAAGTATAGCGAGGGCGTACGCGATTTTAATGCCGTTCATTTTTGGCATTTTAGGTTTAAGGCTTTTAATAAATAATTTTTCTTTTAATGATTTTTTGGCATTGGGTTCTTCCTTTTCGGGTTTTGGGGAGAGATTATCGTTTTTTTTGTCCATAATTAAAACTCCTTTTAGTTGTTGCTTTAATTATTGACTTTAAAACTAAAAATATTCATAAAAACGGAAAATGCACCAACTGAGGGGACAGTCGGTGCATTTCCGACACAAAGTATAACACTCTGCGTCAAGGGTTTACTTGAGGAGGGGTTAGTTTCTGAATAACAGAAACTATGTACAAGTACTCGGGTGCGGCTCCCTTTCCAAGTACGCACAAAGTATATCATAATATGATATAAAAGTAATTAATAATCTGTAAATAAATTGAAAACTTTGCAGAAAAAAATAGAACAAACACATAAAAATATGACAATAAAACAACGAAATATTCAACAAGTGTTGTATAACGTGATTTTGTTCCACGTGGAACAAAGTTAGTGAGGAATGAGGAGTTAGGAGGGAGGAGTTTCGGGACCTGCGGTCAGCATTATAATCGGCACGGAGCGCCCCTTAACTCCTTGCACCTCATTCCTAACTCCTAACTAAAAACCGCCTGACTTTTGGTTCAGACGGTTTTTAATAATTATTTCTTACCTGCTTTAGCCTTTTCTTTAGCTTCTTTTTTAGCTTTCTTTTCTGCTGCTTTTTTAGCCTTGATTCTTTCGTTTTCAGCTTTTTCTGCAGCGTCTTTTCTTTCTCTTTCTATACGCTCTTTTTCAAGTGCTTTATCGTTACGGATTTTTGCATCCTTGTAAAGCAATTCAATATCGCCGAGGTGTGAATAGTTTTCTTTCTGTACAAGAAGCTTTTCTGCATTAAGGAAGGGCTTTGCGGCTCTGTTGAAGTTTGCCTGAGCATCGGAAATAACCTTTGAAAGCTCAGCAGTTTCTTTAAGCTCTGCTTTCAATGCTTCAATTTTCTTTTTAATCTCCTTAATCTTTTTGTCGTTATGATTTTTCTTTGCTTTTCTTAATTCTGCACTGAAGAAGTTAATGCGCCTTTCTATTGCATCCTCTTTATCGTAGTTTTTCTGTAAAAGAGAATAATCGGGACGGATAAAGTTTTCACCGTTTGCAAAGTTCTTCTGTATTTCCTTATAGGAGGAAATCTTCTGTCTTGCCATTTCGATAAGAGCCTGGCGTGTTTCCTTTTCGTCCTTGGTGCCTTTGGGCAGTGCCTTTATTTCGGCAAGTCGAGCCCTTTCTTCATTAATGTCCATTGCAAGCAGACCTGCAAGACCGTTATTGTAAATTACCTCACTCGCTTCAATCTGCTTCTGGAAGGGAACGGTGTCAAATTTATCAAGCTCCTCGCAAACAAGCTTGGCAATTTCAATTTCCTCGTTAAATTCTTTATCTGCAAAATATTGCTTTTTAGCAAGCTTTCTTGCAGCTTTATCTTTTACGGCTTTATATGTTTTCTTATCAAGAGCTTTGGGCCCGGCATTATTCATTTCTCTTGATTTACGGATAAGCTCAACCGTTTCAACAAGATCTTTATCGTTAAGAACGCCATTACCGTAGTCTTCAAACATAGCGCGTATTTTAAGAATACGTACAACCGCCTTTTGCTTTACTTCATTGAAATCGTACCAGAAGAAGGGGATAACGTTCATTAAAGCACCGAAAGCGGCAACAACGATAAGAACTTTGATAAGACTTAACAGGATATCAGGGTCATAAAGTGCGGAATATGCGTTCGAGTAGTTATCCTGTCCTTGTTCCAACTGCGTCTTAAGAATTTCTCCGACTGTGGTAAATTCCTCTTTACCCATTGGCATAATACGGCTGAGAATCTCAGGGTCAGAAGTAACAATTTTTGCGTTTTCTTCGGTAATTCCTTTTTGTTTATATATAAACGGAAGTACTGAGGATGTAGCAAGAGCAAGAACTGTACCTATTGTATTAACTGCTGAGAACATACCGTCGATACGTTCACCGGTTTTATATTGCTGATAATCTCGGATATCTGCCTGAATCGAGGGGTTAAGGATATGTGCAAAGGAGCCCATAAGTGCATTGAGCCACAGGCAGGAAAGAATAAGAAGTATGGTTACATTATATGTAATTTCATCAGTAAACAGGAGCATTGCAAGGATGAATATTATATTAAATATATTAGTCACAATAAGCACGGACTTTTTGCCCCATTTACGAATGCAGAAGGGTGCCGCAAGCATACCCCAGAAGGATGCGTTGCCGTAAACTGTCTGGATAATACCGAAGGTGTTACCGGAACAAGCTCCGCCGTAGTCGTAGAGCCATTTCATAATGTTTGCATAGGATGATTCAAGGAAGCCTATCCAGCTTGCAAGAGAAATGATCCAGAAATATTTGTTTTTGGCAACAGCTTTAAGAGCATCGGTGAACTTGATTTGAACAACGTGTGTTCTCGCCTGAACAATTTTTTCTTCGGTGTATTTATAAACTATGATGCAAAGAATAAGTCCTAAAACCGAAAGTATGGGATAAAGAAGTCTGTAAACGCGGATATCCGTTGTGTTTGAGTGGAAAATATTCTGTGCAATAAGGGGAGTAAAAAGATTTACAACTGTGGGAGCAAAGGAATAAACGATACTTTTAACGGAAGAAACATCCGCTCTTTCCTGTGAATTGGGGGAAAGAACATGAATGAGATTCTCGTATCCGTCGTAGAAGAAATAGTAGAAAAAGTGCAGTAATAAGTTTAGCACCATTACAATTGCACATTTTACAATGTACGCTACAGATTTGTCAAAAAGGACACGATCACCGAAAATGGTGTTAAGACTATTGTACGGGAACCAAACCATGGTTATACAGATAATAGCAGCGGGAATTGCCATAGTTACTATGTACGGTCTGTATTTACCGGCTTTATTCCTGGTGTTGTCGATTATGTTTGCACGAAGTGCTGTAAGGGGAATGTTAGCTACAACGGCAATAACGTACATTACGTACATATCCATCGGTGCAATACCTAATACGCTCGAGAGCAAGGTATTGTTAGCGGCAAGAAGACAGGCAGTACCCATAGTAATAATCATATAGGCACCAATACCACCACCTGAATATGCAGCGATTTCGCGGAAGTTCATATAACGTCCCGCCATAGGTGTTTTCCAATAGGTTTTAACTTTGGAAACGCCTACAAGAGCTTTTTCTTTTAAGTTCATAGTCGTTCTCCTTAATAGGGATTTGTTTACACATAAGGTTATTATATCATAATATAGTATCTACTTCAAGGGGGAATTGTCATTGTTTTTTATTGTTCCACGTGGAACAAAAGAAAAACTCTTGCCGAAGCAAGAGTTTTTTACTAATTATTCATCATCATCGTCAAGCTTTGCATCTGCAATAACTTTTTCGGCAATGTTTGCGGGAGCATCTTCATATCTTGCAAATTCAAGTGTAAAGTAGCCACGTCCTGCAGTTACTGAACGAAGTGCAATAGCAAAGTCGCTCATTTCTGCCATAGGAACTTCTGCTACGAGTTCCTGAGTTTTGGTTTCCTCTGCGGG
>JAZSFV010000207.1:0-20190 GCA_045532395.1 Acutalibacteraceae bacterium | reverse complement strand
ACAAGTACTTAAAACCAAGATTTTCGAGAAATCATTGAGTTTTACATCTTCTCTCACATTTTTCACAAGACTGTTTGGATTAAGTACTGTTTGTTGAAAGGCTCTTCTTTGCTCAAAATCATTAAAGTCAAATGAATTCATTATATGACGATTATCATATTTGAAAGCTGAAATAATCCTGTAAGTAAAAATATATTTTTCGGTATATACATAAAAATACTCGTTATCATTGAAAAACTGTGTATCCTGAAATTTATGAAGTGGCGCAAACATTGTGCCGTTATTCATATTATGACCGTACAAAACGGTAACAGGATCAAAGAAATCAAGATTGTTGCAGGACTGCGAATAAATCATACCTGCAAAAAGGTATTTTTTATCTATATCCTTGTTTATATAAAAGTTATCGTCAACTCTGCTTTGCACTATAGGATAATCTATAGTAGTGTTGGGAATTTCAATCCATGCATAAACCTCATCATTTCTTTCTTTGAGAGATTTAAAGTCAATTGGATTTTCAGGCAATTCTACGTTTTCATCCGTTTGAGTACTGTCAGGATTTTTATACTCAGAGCCTAACTGTCCGACAATCTTTTTCGCTTTACAATCCCTGAACACCAATAAGAAAGCACATAAAATAAGAAGTATAATAAATATTAATATGGCAATTTTATTTGCTTTTTTTCTTGATTTTTCTTTGCTATCCATAATATAACCATCCATAAACTAAAGGTCTTGGATTCAAAATGAAAACAAGACCTTCAGACATCAGTGAATTAAATTATTTTGTTTTCTCTGTACGTTTTTTATAGAATAATACAACCATCATAAGACCAGCAACAGACAAAAGGATAATAGTTATTGCCTGAGTGTCAAGTGTACCTGTCTGCGGTGCATCAGGGCTATCGTCCGGTTTAGCAGTCTGCTGTTCACCTGTTGTGATTTCTTCGTCAATAGGTTTGAAATGAGCTTCACCGACAACGTCAGCAGTATCAGGAAGGTCACCGTGAGTTTTATTGTTTGCATCAGGAACAAGTTCAACCTTGATTACGGGGTCATATATTGTACCATCAACGATTTCAAACTTACCATCGAGCTCCCAATGGTCAAAAACATAACCTTCAGCAACAGTAGCGGTAAAAACAATAATTTCTCCTGCTTTAACAACAGTAGGAGCCGCAACAGCTGTACCTGCACCAACAATATTAACAATACCATCAACTGTGTAATACTTATCCGGAGTGGGACTATTTGCAGCAAACGCAGATACGCAACAACTGAAGCACACCATCACCGCAAGAAGAATTGATAAAACTTTTTTCATTATAAACACCTCTTAAAAACATTAAATCACATTTAATAAACACACATTAAGTGTATCATATCATACAATAAAAGTCAATAATTTAATAATTTTTAATCACTTGTTATAGGCAACAACTTCAGCTGTTTTAATAATAATAGGCTTTAACGGCTTTGAAAAAGCATTGTCAGAAGATGAATACCCTCTTTCAACTTCAAGGAAAGAATCAACTACTTCCATACCTTCAACTACTTTACCAAAAGCAGCATACTTGCCATCAAGAGAAGCTCTGCATGTTTCGGTATCATAGCAAATGAAAAACTGACTGCTTGCTGAATCAGGGTCATTTGACCTGGCCATAGAAATTACGCCTCTTTCATGCCAGAGAGTATTCTGCATGAAACCATTTTCGCTGAATTCACCCTTGATGTTCCAATCCGCACCGCCGGTACCATCGCCTTTCGGGTCACCGCCCTGAGCCATGAAACCTTCAATAACTCTGTGGAATGTAAGGCCATCATAGAATTTCGAATTAACAAGTTTAAGGAAATTATCAACAGTTTCGGGTGCGAATTCAGGGTAAAGTTCAACAATGAAGCTTTCGCCGTTTTCCATTGTAAATTTCACAAAAGAATGCTCGGGCTTTTTTTCTCCGCAACCGGCAAAAGAACACATAATAACACATGCAAGAATTGCAGATATAACTTTAATTAAAACTGACTTTTTCATTATTTAACTCCTAAAATTTCTTTAATATTACTTACACCTGTAAGAAGATTGAATTTAAGTGTCCTTGCACCATTTCCGTTATCAAACACAACTTCAATATCATCACCGAGATTAACTCTTTCAGCAGAGATAATTTTAGCATCATTTTCTTTGAAGAACATTTTAAGAAGTTCAATTTCTTCATCAGTGTAATCACCTGCATTATCTGATACGAAAAGAACATTACCCATAAGATGGTTAATAAACGCAAGAAGAAGTTTCTGCTCAAAATTGAATTTGAGATTGTTACTACGAAGGAAGAAAACGTCAGGGTCATTGCAGAAAACTCTGCCATCAAGATGACGTCTGAAAATTGTATTGTTGATTGCGTTCTGTGCTGAAGGTAATTCATTACAAACACTGAGAACATTTTCAATCTTAGGTCTGTATGAAAGGCTTACGTCACAGCTGATGCGGCAGGCATCCACAACACCGAATGAGGGAAGAAGTGGAACACCGCAACCAAGGAAAAGCTTATCTCCGACACATTCACGAAGGAAATCCATAGCTTCGCACATAATCTGTCCTCTTGTCTTGCCATTTCTGGGGAATACACACTGGCTATAGAGGAAGTCAAGTTTAACCATGTCGTAGCCCCATTCATTGAGGATAACATCAAAGTAGTTTTTGATGTAGTTTCTTGCACCTTCGTTGTAAATATCAAGTGTGTATGAACCATGCCATGCAAAAGTACCAAGATGACGTTTATTTGTTCCGGGAACTTTAATAAACCAATCGGGATGTTCCTTCGCAACAACCGAATCGGTCTGACAGCTGAATGGTGCAATCCAGATACCGGCAAGATATCCCTTTTCATGAACTTTATCTGCAATAAATTTCATTCCGTTGGGGAAATCTTTCTCATTTTTGATGAGCCAGTCACCAACTTTTGTTTCATAACCGTCATCAATCTGGTAAATTGAAACATCTTCTTTAGCTCTGTCAAGACCTTCAAGGTCGCGAAGAATGATGTTTTCATCGATTTTCTGGAAATAGTTGTACCATGACGTGTAACCTGCAAGGTGCTTGAGTCTGGGAGCAGGAACTTTCATTGCCTCAAAGTATTTGTCAAACACTTCATCATATGTACCTTTAAAAGATACAACATCGACAAGATTATATTCTGAATCAATTACGAGACCTTCAACATCTTTAACGATTGAAAAGTCTGATGTGTTCATATCATATTTGAAAAGTGTGTAACCGCTTCTTTCTGAAAGTGAGCCGAAGAATTCTACATTTTCACCATTACGGATGTAAGTATAGCCATTACTGTGGAAATAACCCTTCTGCTTTTTGTAACCTGCAAACATGTAGTCGCCGCCAACCTGTGCAGCATTTTTAGACCATGCAGAAATATTTGTGATCGGGTTTGTAGATTTGAGAATTGATTCTTTCTGCACTTCCCATGAAGTTGACCATGACTGATAACCATTTGAGAAGAAAACGTCACCTTTATTATAAGGGATTTTTGTATCAAGTTTAAATTCAATCAATTCAATTTTGCATTCAGGAATAATAGATGCCGTAATCTTGTTTTCTTCCACAGAAGTTATAATTTTGCAATAAGTATTTTCCTTTTCGTAGCTCGTGTAAATTTTACCATCAACTTTATACTTAACATATGTTGTAAAATTGTACATCACTTCAACTCCTTAACGTCATATTTATTTAAGTTTACCATATTTGCGTTAACATATCAACATATTAATTAAAAAAATTTATATAATAACAATAGCAAAAATCATCTTGAAAATAATGTAAATATATAGTATAATGATCTGGTATAATCAGTTATAGTGTGAAAGAAGATGTGCTTATGGACAAAATTGTTTTCGACAACGAGAAATATCTGTATTTTCAATCCGAAAACATCAAAAAAAGAATCGACCAGTTCGGCGGTAAACTCTATCTCGAATTCGGCGGTAAACTCTTTGATGACTATCACGCTTCACGTGTACTCCCCGGTTTTGAGCCTGACAGCAAAATCAGAATGCTTCAGACCATTAAAAACGAGGTTGAAATTGTTATTGTAATTAATGCCAACGATATCGAAAAGAAGAAAAAACGTGGCGACCTCGGGATAACTTACGATGAAGAAGTTTTAAGACTTATTGACATTTTCAGAGGTCTCGAACTTTTTGTAGGAAGCGTTGTTGTTACCTGCTATACAGGCCAGACATCAGCTAAAGCATTTCTTAACAGACTGACTTCTTTGGGAATTAAAAATTATAAGCACTATCCCATTGAAGGCTACCCATCTGATATAAACAAAATCGTAAGCGATGACGGATACGGCAAAAACGAATATATCGAAACAGAACGTTCACTTGTTGTTATGACTGCGCCCGGTCCCGGCAGCGGAAAAATGGCTACATGTCTTTCACAGATTTATCACGAAAACAAACTCGGTATCAAGTCGGGTTATGCAAAATACGAAACATTCCCCATATGGAATTTACCCCTTAACCATCCCGTGAACTTAGCATACGAAGCTGCAACTGCAGACCTTAACGACGTCAACATGATTGACCCATTCCATCTCGAAGCTTATGGTAAAATGAGCGTAAACTACAACAGAGACGTTGAAATTTTCCCTGTGCTTTCCGAAATGTTTACACGTATCCAAGGCTATTCACCTTATAAATCACCTACTGACATGGGTGTAAATATGGCAGGATTCTGTATCGTTGATGACGATGCAGTCTGTGATGCCTGCAAAATGGAAATCCTGAGAAGATATTACACAGCACAGGCCGATTTTGCAAAAGGTAAAGGCAGTTCTGAAACAGTAAGAAAAATTGAATTAATCATGAACCGTGAGGGCATTACATCGGACAAATGTCCTGCGATCGGCGCAGCTATAAAGAAAGCTGAACTTACCGGCGCTCCCGCTGGTGCAATGACGCTTAAAAACGGAAAAATTATTACAGGAAAAACATCCAATCTTCTCGGTGCCTCTTCAGCCTTGCTTCTTAACGCACTTAAAGACCTTGCAAATATTGATGAAAGCATCAACATTATAAGCCCTGAAGTTATTGAGCCTATCTGTAATCTTAAAACAAGCAATCTCCGCCACAGAAATCCGAGACTTCATTCTGACGAAGTTTTGCTTGCACTCTGTGTAAGTGCAGTCACAAATAAAGATGCGCAATCAGCTCTTGACCAACTTGAAAATTTAAGAGGCTGTGATGCTCACTTCTCAGTAATAATTTCCGAAGTTGATGAACACATCTACAAACGTCTTGGAATCAACATCACCTGTGAACCACATTACGAAAAGAGAAACCCTAAAAATTAAACCAAAACCGAAGCTGAATGCTTCGGTTTTTTTCTTGAAACGCTTGTATTTTCACAAAGTATATTGTATAATTAATTTATCTTATTCGGACATTTAGCTCAGCTGGTAGAGCATTCGCTTGACGTGCGAAGGGTCAGCGGTTCGAGTCCGTTAATGTCCACCAGAATCCGCAATCATAAAGATTGATTGCGGATTTTTCAAATGAAAGGATTTGAGAAAACCATGAACAACATCAACACTAAGTATCCCGCAATACCGCTTATAACATGCGACCCGTATTTCAATGTGTGGTCAATGACAGATAAGTTAAACGACGATTTTCCTCGTCACTGGACAGGCATGCAGAATCCACTTACGGGCATCATCAATATCGACGGCAAAGAAAAGATATTTATGGGTAAAAAAAGACACAACCCATTTTACAATAAATTTTTCGGTACTCCCGAAAAAATTGAACAAATCAGCGTTGAAGTAACACCACTTAAAACTATTTATGTTTTCAGAGATGACATTGTTGAGCTTAAAGTTACTTTTTCAACACCGCTCTTGCTTGATGATTTGAAACTTCTTTCAAGACCTGTTTCATATATGTCATATGAAATCAAAGCGATTGATGACAAAAAACACGACCTTTCTGTATATGTCGACGTATCAGGAATGCTTTGCACAGATACACCTGACGAAAAAGTATTTTTCGGACGTGAAGATGATTATGTTTATTTATCAAGCGGACGTGAAAATATTCTTAAAGAAAGCGGAGACGATAAAAGAATCAATTGGGGCAAAGTCTGCATTGCAACTCCCTATGGAAAAACAGGTTTCACAAATGATAACTGCAAGCCTTCAGAAGTTAACGATTACAAAGAAATGCGCGTAATGGATTGCTTCCCTGCTATTTTTGCTTGCGATGAATATAAAGAGACAAGCAATACGTCGGGATTTTTCTGCTTTGGATATGACGATTTTCTTTCACTTGAGTATTTCGGAAGAAAAGTAAGAGGATATTGGGCAAAAGACAGAGAAAGCTTTGATGACGTTTTCAAAAAAGCAATCGATGACTATTGTGACATAATGAAAAAAATTGATACTTTTGACAAAACACTTCTCAACGAAGCGGAGAAAATCAGCGCAGACTATGCTAAAATCCTTTCAATTGCATATCGCCAGGCAATTGCAGCACATAAACTTGCGTTTGATGGTGAAGAAGCAATCTTTGTGTCAAAAGAATGCTATTCTAACGGTTGTGCAGCAACAGTCGATGTTACTTACCCGTCAATTCCCCTTTTCCTTATCTATAACCCTGATTTAGTTGAATATATGCTCAATCCCATTTTCAAATTTGCTTATTCAGACAAATGGCAGTATGAGTTTGCACCCCACGATGCAGGACAATATCCTATCGTAAATGGTCAGGTTTATGGTGACCAGGGAATCTATGGTGGTCATCTCAGACTTCAGAGCCAGATGCCTGTAGAAGAATGTGGTAATATGCTTCTTTGTGTTGCCGCTCTCTCCAAAAAGAAAAACAGCACTGAATATGCTGAAAAGCATTTCGATATCCTTAACCAATGGGCAGAATATCTTGTTAAATATGGCTACAACCCAGGAAACCAGCTTTGCACAGATGATTTTGCGGGTCATCTTGCTCACAACTGCAACCTTTCGGTAAAAGCAATCATGGGTATTGCTGCATGGGGTATGCTTCTTGAGAAAATGGGCAAAGAAAACAAATTCACCGCCATTGCAAAGCAATATGCAAAACAATGGAAAATCGATGCGTTTGATAAAGACCATTACAAACTTGCTTTTGATAAAGAAGACACCTGGAGCACAAAATATAACTTCGTATGGGATAAGCTTTTTAATCTCAACATTTTTGATAATGATATATTTGAAACAGAAGTTAAATACTATAAATCAAAAATTAATAAATACGGTTTACCCCTTGATTGCAGAAGCCTTTACACTAAGAGCGACTGGCAGATGTGGTCAACAATTCTCACTGATGACAAAGAATATACAGATATGATTGTTTCAGCTATGCTTAAAATGCTCAACGAAACTGTAGACAAAGCTCCGTTTACGGATTGGTATTACACTCATAATGCACGTCAGGTTGGTTTCCAGAACAGAACGGTTCAGGGCGGTTTATTTATAAACATGCTTAAATTCTAAAAAAAGAGCACCACTCACTTTAAATTCAGTGAGTGGTGTTTTTAATTTACAATTCAATTTTATCAATGAAAGCTTTTAAAACTTTTACATAATCGTCGTGACACACATAGTAGCTTTCAGCATGAGCTGCACCGGGGAAAATGTGCTTTTCTTTCATATCGGAAGAACAAGCATTATAAACCTCGTGTATCATTTCAGTGGGCACAAAATCATCGTCTTCGCCATGTATAAACAAAAACGGTACTTTTGCTTTTCCGACCTGCTTTACAGGACTGTTTTCGTTGAAACTATATTTATTAAAAATAATGTTCAACATGTTGGCAACATGCATAATCGGAAATGATGGCAGATGGAAATTTCTTTTAAGAACGTGTTTAAACTGCTTCCATGCACTGCTATAACCACAGTCCGCCACGATAGCTTTGATTTGTTCAGGTAAATCATGTTCACCTGAAGCATTCATAACCGTTGCCGAGCCCATTGATATACCGTGAAGTATCACTGAAGAATCTTCACCAAATTTATTAATAGCATAATTTATCCAACCGATACAATCTCGTCTGTCATGCCATGCAAAACCAATTAATTTACCTTCACTTTCACCATGAGCCCTGTCATCTGGAACTAAAACATTAAATCCCATTTCGTGATAAAGTCTTATATAAGTACAATATTCGTTTATACCACAGTTTTTATATCCGTGAATTGCTACAACAGTCTTTTTTGACGGTTCAGGCGCATAAACAAGAATACCTTTTAATTTAAGTCCGTCAAATGATGTCGTTTCAATTTTTTCGTATCCGTTATTAAACAGCCATTCTTTTTCACCTTTGATAAAATTATAGAATGGTTTCATATGACCCGTACTGCAATGGTCCAGTGTCATAGGATTTGGTCCTATTTTAGGTCTTTTAAGTGCGAAGCAAAACATACCAATGCCTATACCAAAAGAAACAAAAAAAAGGATTATTAAAAGAACAACAAGAATATTGACTATTATCATATTATCACCCCTTATAGTTATACATTTAGTTTACAGCAACACGAAAATAAAATCAACACATTTCACTTGAAAATATTAAATAGTTATTGTATACTTTATTGGGTGATTATTATGTTAGAAACTATCGGACAAGTTGTGGGCTTTATAGCAATGGCAATCATTGTTATTTCTTATCAACAAAAAACTCATAAAAACATTTTAGTATTTCAAATGGTATCAGGTTTGCTGTTTACAGCACATTATATTTTAATCGGTGCATACACAGGTGCAATAATGAATCTGGTTGGTGCGTTCAGATCGCTTGTTTATTCAAACAGAAATAAAAAATGGGCTTCATCAATTATATGGCCCATACTATTCTCAATCGGCTTTTTAATTTCCGGAATTTTAACATGGGAAAATGCATTTTCTGTATTACCACTTATAGCTATGCTGATGTCATCTGTTGTTCTGTGGATTGAAAAGCCAAAAATCAACAGAATATTCTCACTTCCAACATCAACTTGTTGGTTGATTTACAACATAAAAACCGATTCTCTTGCCGGAATTGCAACCGAAGTTTTTATATTAACATCTATAGTCATAGGTATTATAAGGCTCGATATAAAAAAAGAAAAATAAATATAAATTTTAAAAGCTCAACCAAATTAATGGTTGAGCTTTTATTTATAATAAAATAAAAAATCAAGGGTAGCTGGTGCACCAGCTACCCTTTTTAACCTATTGATTGGACGAGGTCAAAGGTTTAAGTTAAAGTTGATTAGAAAGTAATAGTAGCGAATGTACCGCCATTATTATGATCAACTATTGTCCATGTTTTTGAAAGACCGATCTTATCTGTGATACTGTTTTCACAAAGTGAAATTCTGAATACGCCATAGAAGTCAGCAACACCTGATACTGTGATTTCATCAGCATTATCAAGGATAGCTACAGACTGTGCAAGAACATTAGCAGGAATGTCTTCGATTGTTGTCATTGTGAAGTCTGAGTAAGGAAGTGTCATTGTGCAGTATACATATACGCCAAGACCGCCCTGGAGACCTACGTCGATAAGAGAAATACCGAATGCGCAAAGAGCAACATTAAGACCGATGAGAGCTTCTGCAGTACCCATAGCATTGAATACTTTGGGAGCTGTTTCAGTTCTTTCGAAAATAAATCTGCCGTTGTTGTCGATGATTTCATAGCCTACGCAGTTTTCTGTTGTGATGATGAGTTCTGCATAACCATAAACATTGAAAATGATGCTTGCTTCCATCTTAATTGTGATAGAAGGAGCATTGGGGATAGCAATGTGAGCTGTGAAAACAGGGAAGCTTGCTGTACCCTGCTGGAGTTTAAGGTTTTCAAAGTTCATCTTGATCTGATCAACAACTTCGAGGCTTGAAATGTCTTCATCAAGGCCTGAAACGAGAGATGCTGAATAAGAACCACTAACTTTTGTTGTATCAACACAGTCATAGTTGAGTTTCAAATAACCTTCCTTAACGTTAGCTTTGCCGTTCTTGAAAGAAGCGTCAAATTTTGTAAGGAGTTCAAGGTTTGAAACTGAGTATGATTTTGAAAGGTTGATGCCGTTGCCGATAGGACCAGAAATAGCGATATCGAAGCCGCCATCTTTGAATGCATAATCAACGTCTGCATCACCAATTGAGAAGCTACCTTCTGAAAGTGTATCAACAAGAAGATCTTTGATTTTGCCTTTAAGAGCTTCTTTGTCTGAAAGGAGACCCTTAACTTCATCAATTGTTTCTTTGATACCTTCGTTGTTAGCTACGCCAGCCTGAATAACTTCACCTTCGCCTGAAACAACCTGAGCTGCTACCATGTTGGGTGAGAATGAAGCTGCGTAATCGATTGAATCAACAACTTCTTCAAGTTTAGCTTCTTTTGTTTCTACAACAACACCGTTAGCTGTTTCTTTAACAGAAACTACTTCGTAGATGCCGCCTGCAAGATTTCCACTTGTCTGAGGAACAGTAAACACATCACCTACTGCAAGGTCTGTACCTGCGGGTGCTACAAGGATGTTACCGTTCATTTCGCCTTCAACTTCAGAAACGTCCGGAGCCACGATTGTAGCATCTTTGTCTTCTACTTCTTTGTTGTCTGCGAGTTCTTTAAGGATACCAAGGATTGCATATGAAGCATCTGCTGCTTCTTTAGCATCGCCTACAAGCTGTGCTTTAGCGTCAAGGTAACCTTTTGCGATTGCTGCTTTTGTAAGTTCAGCATAATCAACGCCTAACTTTTTAGCTGCTGCTTCGAGTGTGTCGAACACGAAATCTGCAGTTGCTTTTTCTTCGAGGTCATTTACATCATCTTCACCGATGATACCCCATGCAAGACAAGCGTCAGCAACTGTTTCATCTTCAGCAATTTCGAGACCAAGAGTAGTAGCCATTTCGCCAAGCCATTCTCCCTTAGTCATGCCAAGTTCGTTTCCTGCGCCAATGCCAAAGAAACTGAGGATGAGCATAACAATAGAAAGAATCCATGAGATGATTTTGTTCATAACTCTTTTCCTCCTATTTTTCCGCCAATGCGGAATATGGAATTTTTTTGATTGGTGAAACGATGAATCCGTCCCATTACACCATTCCATCATCGCTAAAATAATAGCACACTGATTTCCAAAAATCAATACTTTTTTAATATTTTTTCGGAATTATTTACATATTTATTTAATGAAATTTCCGTAGAAAAGACAGATTATACAAGTTGCATAAAAATGTAATTTTTTTTTGTTAAAAATAATTATCCGCATCACTTTTATACTATGATGCGGATAGAGTTTCCGGAACTATTCTTTTAATTTTTCTATTGCGTTTTTAAGCGGTGTTATATCGATTCCGTCGTAATCTTTAATCAGTGAATACAATTTTTCGCAAATCATCAGACAACCGCCAAACTCATTGCTTTCAATATTAAGCGGCATCACGGGATCATGAACACTCATACGTAACAAAAACCAACCATTACCGTTATTTTTATCAACTGTAACTCTAAAGCCTTCATAAGAATCTTTAACAAGCCAGCCATCGCACGACGAAGCAGAAACATTAAGAACTTCTAATAATTCATTACCGCAATTTCTGAAATCAGATTCAATTATATTAAAACGCATAGAAAGTGTTTCTTTCGGCTCTTTTAGTCTGTCAATCAAATCAGCCAGATTTTTTTCTTCCTTTGCAAGCAATGCCATTTTAATAATAATTTTTGTAATAAGATATGCACCATCATCAAGATAATAATTATCTCTGAAAGCTGCGTGGCCAGACGTTTCGATTGCCAACGGACAATTCACTGCAGAATGATTCAATTCTATCTGCTTGTCAATAACATTTCTGTACCCTCTTTTGAAAGCAATATGCTTACCACCGAGATCATTTTCAATAAATTCTGTCAAACTATCAGAAGTTACAGAATCAGTTACAATGGTACCACCCTCATTATTTTCCAGTGCAATTGCTGAAGCAAGAGCAACAAGTCGATTGCCACAGATTTCCGTACCATCTGCATCAACGCAAGCAGCACGGTCAACATCAGTATCAAAAATAACACCAAGGTCAGCTTCATTTTTAACAACAGCATCTTTTATTGACTTCATAGCCTTTGCATCTTCGGGATTTGGAATATGGTTAGGAAACATTCCATCGAAATCCAAAAACTGACTGCCTCTTACATCTGCACCCAATGGAGCCAAGACTTTATTGGCATAAAATCCGCCGATACCATTACCTGCGTCTACCACAATTTTAAAACCTCTTAAGGGACGTGAATAATCAGTCGCATTAATCCCATCGCAAATCATTTTACGGAGATTTTCTGCATATATTTTCATGTGGTCAAAAACAGTTACTTTTCCGAATTTTTCCGCATAAATGAACTGATTTTCCTGTGCGTAATACAGAATTTGCTCAATATCTTTGCCATCAAGACCACCAAGGCGTGTGAAAAACTTAAGACCATTTTTGTCATACGGGTGGTGGCTTGCGGTCACTTCAATAGCACCGGTACAATCAAGATTTACCGTTGTCATAAACATTGCAGGTGTTGATGAATAGCCACAGTCAATAACATTTACACCCATTTTCACAAGAGCTTCTGATACGCGTTCTTTAATCCGCGGGGAAGAAATGCGCGTGTCATGACCAACTGCAACTGTTACTTCGGCTTCATCACGTCTGTTTTTCTTAATCCATTCAACAAAACCGCAAGTTATTCTTTCAACAATTTCATCACTCAAATAAACAGAATCATCTCTACCTGAACGAACACCTACGCCACGCACATCAGAACCACTTTTAAATCCTGCCCAACCATTATCCAGCATGACATCAGTCACCTCCTGTTAACGCTACATACTTATCTGTAACATCCATAAAAAATTTATAAAGCGGGTAAAACGCTTTATATTTCTTCCTGAATACTTCTATAAAATCAGACTTCTCCAGGTCATTTATATTAAAATAATCACACTTAAAGTACAAATCCTTAATGTTATAAAATTCAACAAGGTCCTCCGGACAATCACCCGGCTTCATTTTTTTGTAAGAATCCATGCTTAAAACCGCTCCTGCATCTTTACAGGATTTGATTGCTTTTCTTAACCTGTCAGGCTCTGCGAGAACTTGCTTTCTGTAAATTTCAAGATATGTTGCATTAGTATAAAACGTTCCCACACCGCAAGTATATCTGTCTGGAAAAATCTCAAACCAGAAACAAGGAATATACGGGTTGGATTTTTTATCTCTCATGAACATAACCCATACATTTTCTCTGTAAAGCGATTTATCTTTACTGTAACGGGTATCACGCCTTACTCTTGAAATCATTTTCCAGGGAATAAGCACCATTCGGTTATCGTAGGAAAACATATCATCTATAAGTGCGTTTATAATTTGTTTTACCGGAGTAATGACGCCTTTCTTTATTTCAGCTTTGTGCTCTTCGTAAAAACTTTTATCGTTTTCAAATCTGTTTTGCGCAAGCAAAAACAAAGAATCAGAAGTTATACCATCATATTTATATTCATCTGCCATCTAATAAACCTCTCTTATTCATCTCTTCAGCAGCAAGCATAATGCCGAGTTTTGCACTGTGGAAATTAAGGCCACCCTGCATCCACACTGCAAAAGGCTCTCTTAAAGGTGCATCAGCAGAAAGTTCAATTGATGCGCCTGAAATAAAAGCACCTGCAGACATGATTACTTTACTGTCATAGCCGGGCATTTCCCAAGGTTCGGGAACTGCAGTGGAATCAATCGGTGCACCTTTCTGAAGACCCTGACAGAATGCTATAAGATTTTCTTCTTTTTCTAATTTTACTGCCTGTATTATGTCATGACGAGTTTCATCAATCTCAGGTGTAACACCAAAACCGAATTCTTTAAACAATGCCGCAGTAAAAGCAGCAGCTTTAAGTGCTTCACCTACAACATGAGGTGCATTGAACAAACCCATATATAAATTTCTGCTCTGGTTGAGAGTTGCACCAACTTCCCTGCCAAGACCAGGTGTTGTCATTCTGTATGAGCAAAGTTCAACATACTCGCTTTTACCTGCGATATAACCACCGGTTCTTGCTAAACCACCACCTGCATTTTTGATAAGTGAACCTGCAAAAAGGTCGCAACCAACATCGCCGGGTTCAATTATTTCCGTGAATTCACCATAACAGTTATCAACCATTACCATAGCATTACTGCATTTATGAGTTAAATCAACAATTTCTTTTATTTCTGCAACACTCAGGGTAGGTCTTAATGAGTAACCGCGTGAGCGCTGTATGTAAACCATTTTAATACTGTTTTCTTTAAGAACTTTTTCAATCTGCGGTAAATCAGGTCTGCCATCTTCGTTAAGGTCAACCTGCATATAGTTGACGCCAAAATCCTTAAGTGAACCTTGCCCAGCATCTTCGGTAAGACCTATTACACTATGAATAGTATCATACGGAATCCCCGTTACCGAAAGCATTGTGTCGCCAGGTCTTAAAATACCAAACAAAGCAACAGCAAGAGTATGTGTACCACAAGTGAAATTATGTCTTACAAGAGAATCTTCTGCACCAACACATTTTGCAAAAAGTTTATCAATTGTTTCTCTACCCCTGTCGCCATAGCCGTAACCGGTTGTGCCTGCAAAATGACTTTCGCTGATTCCGAATTCAGCGAAAGCAGAAAGAACTTTAATCTGATTCTGCTCCGTAATTTTGTCAATTGCAGAAAAGGACGCTTTTGCTTTTTCAAGAGCCTTTTCAGAAGTTCTGAGAATTTTATCACTTATATCAAAATTATAATACATTTTTAATTTCACTCCATTTTTTATACTCTGCAAATCCGAATTTTTCGTACCAGGATTTTAATTCTTCATTTTCAATAAAAACATAGACTTTTTTACCTTGGTTTACTGACAATAGTTTTTTTACTACTTCACCACCAAAACCCATTGACCTGAAACTTTCATCTGTTGCAACAGATGAAACAACCGCACTGTCCGGCGTTTCGAACAACGAAAAACCAGAAGAAACAAGTCTTGTGTTTTCATATATTCCGCAAGCATGAGCTACGTCATGCCTTAATTTATGAGACATATCCGCAAGCCAAAACATAAATTCACTATCTATATCAAATACATCTTTAACTAAAGCATAAATATCTTTCAGGTTTTCACTGTGAAGTATTTTTGCTTTACAATCATTCTTAACTGTCTCTTCTGATTTTAATACGTAACCGCAAGATTTTTCTCCATTAAAAAAAGTTGAATATTTTTCTTCACACAGAATGACCGAATATCCGATTACATTAAAAAATTCACCTAGTTCTTCAAACGGTGCATTATCTGATGCCGAGAGAGTAATATTTCCGCCAACTTTAGAAACAAACGCATCTGCACAGTTATCGTTCAAAGACACATAGAACAATGAATCTTTAAACGATGAATTAATACTATATTCGGATTTGATTCTTTGAAAAAACACATCATTTTCAAAGAAAGATACATCATACTCATTTAAATTTTCAATTAACTTAATCATCGGCAAAAGTCAGAACAAGTTCGTTAACAAGATTTTTAACTGATTCAATATCATTCTTATTAATTACACATGATGGTGAATGTAAATAACGACAAGGTACAGAAACCGCAAGTGTTTTCACACCACCTGAAGCTTTGTGAATCTGGCTTGCATTATTACCGCCTGCAATCATGGTTTTTGTCTGGGCTTTAATCCCTTTATTTTCAGCAACCGACATAGCTTTTTTATATAACTCTTTAGAATAAACAGTCGCACCATCCATAAAAGACACAACTGCACCGCCATCAAGTGAGCAAACTCTCTTTTCTCCACTTACACCGCTTATATCTGAAGCAGTGGTGCATTCAAGTGCAATTGCAAAATCCGGGTTTACTCTGTTGGTAGCAGTAATCGCTCCCCTGCAACCAACTTCTTCCTGAACAGTAAACGTAAACGTTATATCAACCTCTTGTTCAGACAACAACATATCTAGCATAATTGCACAGCCAAGTCTGTCATCAAGCGCTTTGGCTTTTATAAACTGATTATTTTCACCAAATTCAACCCATTCGGAATCAAAAACCGCACTATCACCTAAAGAAACATACTTCTCAGCTTCTTCTTTTGATGATGCTCCGATATCTATATACAAATCGTCAATTTCAGGAATATCATTTGCTTTATCTTTAGAAACAAGATGAACGGGTTTTATTCCTATAACGCCTGTCAAGCCGTTTAACTTTACAGTCCTTCCCAACAGAACTTTCGGATTAATACTTCCAACGTTATGAAATTTTATAGAACCATCGTCAGTGATATATGAAACTATCAATCCCACTTCGTCAGTATGAGCATCAATCATGATTTTATTTTTCGGAGTACGTTTACCTTTTTTCTCCGTAATAAGATTTCCGAGATTATCGATAATGTAAGAACATGTGGGTTCATTTTTTATTTTATCTATAATATAATTTCTTACTACTTCTTCACGTGAAGAAATACCATCGAGCAGACAAAGGTCTTTTGCAAAATTTATAATTCTGTCCATTCAGCATTCCTCCATTTCAGAAATAATATATTCGCAGATAAGTTTTGCAGAATTTTTTATATCTTCAACATCAACAATTTCAGCTTGTGTATGCATGTTTCTCAATGGAATTGAAACGAGACCCATTTTTACACCATTGCCGGATACCGCAATACTGTCAGCGTTTGTACCTGTTCTTGAACCCATAATCTCTTTCTGATATGGAATGTCAGACTTTTCTGCAACAGCTACAAGCTTTTTGCTCATAGCATAATCAAGTGTAGAAGAAAAACCAATCATAGGTCCTTTTGACAATTCTCCTGCTTCAGTTTTGCTCACATCCGGTGCAGTTGCAAAGCTTACATCTACTGCAATTGCCACATCAGCATCAGCAGTAAACGATGATGTTTTGGCACCGCTACCGCAGGTTTCTTCACAAACAGAGAATACAACGGTAAGATTCGGTTTTATACCTCTTTCTTTAAGCATATCAATTGCCAAAACAAGGCACACGACACCTGCTCTGTTATCAAGAGCTGTACAACATACTTTTGTTGATAAAAGTTTTTTGAAATCAGATTTAAAAACAACTCTGTCTGAAGGTGTAATATATTTTTCAGCCGTTTTTTTATCCATGCCGATATCTATAACAACATCAGAAATCTCATTAGCTTTATTTTCAGCAGATTTAGTAAGATGAGGAGGAATGGCTGAGATAACACCGTATACTTTTTCAGTGCCGTTAATGATAACTTCAGCAGCATCAAAAGTACGCAAATCCACTCCGCCGCAAGCACCAACTTTAACAAAACCATCATCTGTTATTGAAGTGACCGCCATGCCAATTCTGTCAATGTGTGCATCAAGAAGAAAATGTTTTCCTTGACCGTCAACACGTCCTATTACATTACCCATATTGTCAATTTCTGCATTCATATATTCAGATATAGCTTCAAGCGCAATACAAGTCGCCTCTTTTTCGTCACCCGACGTACCGTCTGCACGACACAAATCTTCAAGTAATAAAATTAATCTGTCATCATTCATCACGTTATCTCACTTCTTTCAAACGTATTCAAAATATTATAACTCTAAACAGATAAAATATCAAGTTTATTATAAACTATTTATATACATATATTTCAGGGAGTGATTCAATGGTCATTAAAATCAAAAAACAGTATACGTTTATTATATCCTGTGTTTTACTTATAGTGTGTGCATTTATCTGGTTCATGCCATTTGTATCAAATGCAGAAGAAAACCCAGGAATTAAAGTGCCGATTATCATGTATCATCAGATAACTAAAAACCCGAACAAAACAAGTAAATACACTGTAACCTACAAGCAATTTGAGTCAGACATGAAATATATTAAAGAAAAAGGATATACAACAGTGACAATAACCGATTTAATTAATTTTGTAAACGGAGAAAAAAAATTGCCACAAAAGCCGATAGTTATCACCCTTGATGACGGGTTTGAAACAGTTTACGAATACGTATACCCATTACTGAAAAAAATGAACATGTGTGCCGTGGCATCTATTGTAGGAGAATATACAACGTTTTTCACTGAACACCCTGACCATAACATACAATACTCATATCTTGATTGGAATCAGGTTAATGAATTGACAAAATCAAACGTTATTGAAATACAGAATCATTCATACGACTTGCATAAAAACAATGGTGCAAGACACGGAATCAGCAAAAAGAATAGTGAAGATGTTGCTGCCTACAACAAAGAAGTCGGAAACGATATAATAAAAATGCAGAATATTATGAAAGAAAAAACAAATTATGTACCCAACACTCTCACCTTCCCTTTCGGTGCATATAAACAAGAAACTATACTGCTCTCAAAGAATCTCGGTTTCAGTGCAGCACTACTTTGCGAAGAAAGGATAAACATAATAAAAAAAGGTGATACAGAATGTTTGTATCACCTTGGAAGATATAACAGACCATCATCAGTATCAACTGAAAAATTTTTTGATAAAATATTACATTAATACAGACTATCAGTTTCTGCTTTTATTGATTGATTTTCTTATAAGCAGATTTGATATTGCTTTGGCATTAAACGGAATAATCGGATAAAGATATTTTCTGCCTTCCAGCGTTTTGGTTGTTGCAATCAATAGTAACACAACTATAAAACCTGCAAAAAAACCTTTGAAATTAAACAGTGCCGTCAATACAATTACCAACATTCTTGAAAATTTCATGGCATAGCCTAATTCAAAACTGGGTTGTGTAAAATTAGCAATTGCAACAAACGCCATATACAGAATTACTTCAGGTAAAAACCATTTCGCACTTACAGCAAACTCACCTAATATCAATGCACCTATTACGCTGAAAGAACCACTCAATGATTGCGGAGTATTTATTGATGCCAATTTAAGCATATCAACGATAAGCTCGATTGCAATTATCTGCGCAAGTATAGGTACCTGCGCCTGGTCATCAATCCTGATAAATGACAACCAATCGGGAATAAACTCCGGATTTTTCACAAGCAGATACCACACAGGCGTAACAAGAATCGAAAGAGAAAACACCAGCATTCTCACAAAACGAAGATATGAACCTATCATGGGCGAAAAATAGTAATCGTTTGAATCCTGAAAAAATTCAAAGAAACTTGTCTGTACAATAATTGCCGTTGGCGAATTATCTATGAGTATTACAATATTACCCTCACTTATACTAGCAGCTGCTGCATCAGGCCTTTCGGTATATCTTACTTTCGGAAAAGGATTATAAAACTGTTTTGTAAGCAAACTCTCAACAAAACTCTGCTGACTCATAGCCAAAGAATTAACTTTAATATTTTCTATTCTTTTTTTCAGGTTATTCAGAAGTTTCTTATCAACTTCATTTTCAAGATAACAAAGTGCGATATCAGTTTTGGACCTTTCCCCCACCTGCATTGCATAAAAAGTAAGTTCAGGAACACGTATTCTTCGCCTTATCAATGCCGAGTTAAATACAATTGTTTCAGTAAATCCGTCATGAGAGCCTCTTAAAACCTTATCATTATCAGGCTCATCAAGAGACCTTACAGGATAAGTTCTCGCATCAATCATTATCGCTTCATTAAAACCTTCAACTATTAATGCAAGCGTACCTGAAAGTATAGAAGAAACTATTTTATCTACGTCTGTTTCTACGTCTGTTTCTGTATAGGTAACAAACCTTGAACAAAATTCACGTGTGTTTTTAACTTTATCTATCTGATTTTTTTCAAGACGTGTAAAATATTCAAGCATTTTTTCAAGAATCTCATCTTTACAGAACGCATCGACGAAATACATTTTTGCATTTCTTGAGCCAAAATATATTTCCCTGCCGATTAAATCAAAGTTCATATCCAGTCTCAGAATATCATCAAGTGTATTAATATTTTCTGCATAATTTTTGCTTAAACTTTTCAAGACAACACCACCTTAATTCAGATATATGTTGTCACTTTTTTCAAAAATTATGCTCTGTATCCGTTATATAATTCAACAATTGCATTCCATGTAAGCGGTCCTATAATGCCTGTCTGTTCAATCCCATATAATCTCTGAACTGC
>JAZSFV010000220.1:0-1665 GCA_045532395.1 Acutalibacteraceae bacterium | reverse complement strand
AATTCCCATTTGAGACCTGTGGGGAATCCGCCGCCGCCACGACCACGGAGACCTGAATCTTTAACTACTTTGATTACGTCTTCAGGAGTCATTTCTGTAAGGCACTTTGCAAGAGCCTGATAACCGTCGTAAGCGATATATTCTTCGATGTTTTCGGGGTCGATAACACCGCAGTTACGAAGAGCAATTCTCTTCTGTTTTTTGTAGAAGTTTGTTTCGTTGAGAGATTTGATTTCTTTTTCGTTAACAACTGTTTCATCATAAAGAAGACGTGTAACGATACGACCTTTGAGAAGGTGTTCTTCAACGATTTCCGGAACGTCTTCAACTTTAACTTCGCTGTAGAAGCATCCTTCAGGATAAACAATCATAATGGGGCCTAATGCGCAAAGGCCGACACAACCGGTTTTGATAACTTTGATTTCATTTTCAAGGCCTTTATCTGCAATCTCTTTTTCGAGAGCTTCGATAATAGCCGGGCTGTTTGAGGAAGTACAACCGGTACCGCCGCAAACAAGGACATGTGAACGATACATGCTTTTTCCTCCCTTATTCTTTAAGTGATGCTACTGTGTATTCAGTAACAGGATTTCCGTTTACTATATGGTCTGCAACGACTCTTGCGATTTTATCGGGAGTCATTTTGATATAAGTTACTTTTTCTTTGCCGGGTGCAAAAACTTCAACGATGGGCTCATACTGGCACATACCGATGCAACCTGTCTGTGAAACAGTAACGTTTTTGAGATTTCTTTTTGCTACTTCGTCTACGAAGCCGCTGAGAACGGGACGAGCGCCTGCTGCGATGCCGCAAGTTGCCATACCTACAACAATTCTTGTAACATCTTCACTGCCGCCTGCTGATTCTCTTGTTGTGATGTTTGCCTGTGCTTTTGCTTTTAAAGCAAGTAATTCTTCAAGAGTTTTCATTTATGCTACACCTCCACGAATGATTTGTGATTGTTCGCTGATATAATCCTTAAGCCATAAGCGGATTTCAGCTTCGTTGAAACTTACACCGCCCAGAATTGCTTTCAGGTCTGCAGTTTTTAAAACAAACTCATTATCGTCTTTCTTAAGGCGATAGATGAAGTCTATTTCCTCATGCATAGTTATCAGCATTAAGATGGTGGCATCAATATCCCCTAAAGGAGTGAAATCGATGCTGTCGGTTTTAAAATGTGCTGAAATTTCTGTGCCTTTGCCAAGTTCTGACTCAAGGGACAGACTTCCGCCTGTCATTTCAGCCGCCATTTTGAACAAGGGTATTCCCATACCTACTTTTCTTGTGGTACGGGTTGTGTAGAACGGGTCTTTAACGTTTTTTAAAGTTTCCTCGCTCATTCCCCTGCCGTTGTCGCGAATTATTATCGAAAGAGTTTTTGCCTTTGTATCTTCAATGACGTCAATTTCAATAAGGCTTGCGCCTGCTGAAACTGAGTTTTCGGTAATATCGAGAACGTTAAGTGATAACTCACGCATAATTATGCCTGGTATTTAGCTACGATGCCTGGAATATCTTTTGCTTCAATCTTACCGTAAACTTCGTCATTAACTGTCATAACGGGAGCAAGACCGCAAGCGCCGATGCAACGGCAATCTACAAGAGAGAATCTGCCATCGGGTGTGCATTCTTTAACACCGATGCCGAGAACTTCTTCAAGT
>JAZSFV010000005.1:0-3803 GCA_045532395.1 Acutalibacteraceae bacterium | reverse complement strand
ATGATTGAAAGTAAGTTCGTTGAAAGTTTCTACGCTGTTTTCGGACACGGTTGTGTTATCGGCGTTGGTGAAGCGCTTTCACAGGCTGAACATTCAATTAAAGTTATGCAGGGCAGAAACGAGCAAGGTATGGCTCTTGCTGCAATGTCTTATGCTAAACAGCATAACAGACTTAAAATTTTACCCTGTATGTCTTCAATAGGCCCCGGTGCTGCAAATATGGTAACTGCAGCAGCCAATGCAACAGTAAACAATGTCCCCCTTCTTCTTTTCATGGGTGATACATTTGCAACAAGACAGCCTGACCCCGTTCTTCAGCAGATGGAGCAGCCCCAGGACCTGACAGTAACAACAAACGATGCATTCAAACCCGTTTCAAGATACTTTGACAGAATTGTAAGACCTGAAATGATAATGTCAGCACTTACAAATGCAATGCGCGTTCTTACTGACCCTGCACACACAGGTGCTGCATGTATTGCAATGTGTCAGGACGTTGAAGGTGAAAGCTACGATTATCCTGAAGAATTTTTCAGAAAAAGAGTTCACTATATCGGAAGAACTATTCCTAATAATTACGAAATCGAAAAAGCCGCTGAAGCACTTAAAAAGAGTAAAAAACCTCTCGTTATTGTAGGCGGTGGCGTAAGATACAGTATGGCAGGCAAAGAAGTTGCCGCTTTCTGCGAAAAACACAATATCCCCTTTGCAGAAACTCAGGCAGGTAAAAGTGCTATTAAATCGAGCCATCCTTTAAATCTTGGAGGTATCGGTGCTACAGGTAACCTGAGTGCCAACACAATAGCGAAAGATGCAGATACAGTTATCGCAATCGGTTCACGTCTCTCAGACTTCACAACTTCTTCAAAGTGGATTTATGCAGATGCTCAGGTTATCACAATCAACGCAAGTGCTTTCCATGCACAGAAGTTTGACAGTATTTCTGTTGTTGCAGACGCAAGAGAAGGCATCACAGCACTTGATAATGCTATGGGTGATTATAAATCAGCATATACAACTGAAATCAAAGATGCAAAAGATGCATGGGACAAAGAAATGGCACGTCTTACATCTATTGAATACCCTGCTGAAAATTTCCAGCCTGAAAACAAAGTAAGGGTTGAAAACAACATTGAAGATTTTTCAGAAGTTACAGGCGGTAAACTCTGCCAGACAACTGCTCTCGGAATTATAAGAGAAATTATCCCTGAAGATGCTATTGTCGTTGCAGCATCAGGCTCACTTCCCGGATGCATGCAGAGAATGTGGACTACTGACAGCCTTTACAGTTATAACATGGAATATGGTTACTCATGCATGGGTTATGAAATTGCAGGTGCTTTCGGCTCAAAGCTTGCAGACGAAGCGAAAGAAGTTTACGCAATGGTTGGTGACGGTAGTTACAACATGCTCCATTCCGAAATGATTACTGCATTGCAGGAAGGCAAAAAAATCAACGTACTTCTTTTCGATAACGCATCATTCGGTTGCATAAATAACCTTCAGATGGGTCAGGGTGTTGCAGCTCTATGCACAGAATCACGTTACAGAAACGGTGATGACCCCATCAGATACGGCGAATTCATGAATATCGACTATGCAATGTGTGCAAAAGGATACGGCTACGTTACATACACAGCCAAAACTCCTGATGAATTGAGAGAAGCGCTCAAAGATTCTCTTAAGCAGACAAAGCCCACACTTATTGATATTAAAGTTCTCCCAAAAACAATGACTGACGGCTACGGCAGTTGGTGGAATGTTGGTTGTAGTGATATTCCACGCACAGAAAAAGGTAAAGAAGCTTTCGCTGAAAAGCAGGCTCATCTTAAAGAAGCAAGAAAATATTAATCTGGAAAGGATTGTTAATATGAATTGTGAAAAAATCAAACTTGGTATCGCCCCTATCGCATGGACAAATGATGACATGCCCGACCTCGGTGCAGAAAACACATTTGAACAGTGCGTAAGTGAAATGGCACTTGCAGGATACAAAGGTTGCGAAATAGGCAACAAGTATCCCAAATGCCCCAAAGAATTAACAAAGAAACTTGAAATCAGAGGTCTTCAGATTGCAAACCGTTGGTTCTCATCTTTCATTCTCACAAAGCCCTTTGAAGAAGTTGAAAAAGATTTCCGTGAAAACTGTGAATTCTTAAAAGCTTGCGGTGCAAAGAGAATCGGTGCTTCTGAACAGAGCTACAGCATTCAGGGACAGATGGAAACACCTGTTTTTGAAAAAAAATACGTTATGAATGACGAAGAATGGAAAAAATTTGCTGACGGTCTTTCAAAGCTCGGTAAAATAGCAAAAGAATATGACATCACTCTCGTTTACCATCACCATATGGGCACAGTTGTTCAGACTGCAGAAGAAATCGACAAAATGATGTCTCTCTGCGATGAAGACAGTGTATATCTCCTTTTCGACTCAGGTCACCTTGCATATTGCGGTGAAGATTATCTTGCAGTTCTTAAGAAATATGCAAAGAGAATCAAACATGTTCACCTTAAGGATATCCGTCCTGAAATCGTTAAAAAAGTTAAAGATGAACACTTAAGCTTCCTTCAGGGCGTAAGACTTGGTGCATTCACAGTGCCCGGCGACGGTATGATTGACTTTACACCTATCTTCGAAGTACTTGAAGAAGCAGATTACGAGGGTTGGATGCTTGTTGAAGCAGAACAGGATCCTGCAATCGCAAATCCCTTTGAATACGCAGTAAAAGCAAGAAAATATATCACTGAAAAAGCAGGAGTATAAAATAATGGAAAAATTGCAGTATTTTGTAAATGGTGAGTTCAAAGACTCAAAAACAGACGTGTGGTATGACCTTCACTGCCCCAGCACAGGCGAAGTTACAGGTCAGGCACCCTGTTGCACAAACGATGAAGTTTTAGAAGCAGTTGCTGCTGCTAAAGCTGCTTACCCTGCATGGAGAGCAACTCCTGCAATCAAAAGAGCACAGATTATGTACAAAGTAAGAGACCTTATCATGCAGAACATGGAAGAGCTTACAATGTGTGTTGCTACTGAAAACGGTAAAGTATGGTCTGAAGCTGAAGGCGACGTTTTAAAAGCAAAAGAAGGTACAGAACTTGCAACTCAGGTTCCCTCTCTTATGATGGGCGAAAGCCTTATGGACGCTTCAACAGGTTACGACACAGTTAAATACCGCGAAGCTATGGGCGTTTTCCTCGGAATTGTACCCGTTAACTTCCCTGCTATGATTCCTTTCGGTTGGATGGCCCCTACTTGTATTGCTTGCGGTAATACAATGGTACTTAAAGCTGCTTCACTTACACCGAAAACTGCTATGATGTTTGCAAAAATCTATAAAGAAGCAGGCGTTCCTGACGGTGTTATCAACATCGTTACATGCTCAAGAAACGAAGTAAACACACTTCTTGACCATCCTGATATTGTTGGTGTTACTTTCGTTGGCTCAACTCCCGTTGGTCTTAAAGTTTACGAAAGAGCTGCAAGAAACGGCAAACGTTGTCAGGCTCTTTGTCAGGCTAAAAACCATGCACTTGTTATGGAAGACTGTGCACTTGAAAGAACTGTTGCAGGCGTTATCAACTCTTCTTATGGTTGTGCAGGACAGAGATGTATGGCTCTCTCATGCTGTGTTGTAGTTGACAGTATTGCTGACAAATTTGTTGAAGAACTTAAAAAACAGGCAGAGAAAATCAAAGTCGGTCCCTCTTGGGATAAAGAATCAAAACTGGGACCAATTACATACAAAAAGCACTACGAAGAAGTTCTTGCTGATATTGACAAGGGTGTCCGCGAAGGTGCA
>JAZSFV010000016.1:0-15291 GCA_045532395.1 Acutalibacteraceae bacterium | reverse complement strand
TGTAGCACTTCTCGGCATAAAGGGAATAAAGGCTATGGTGGGCGTGTTTTCTGTGTTTGTGCCAATTCTCGTTGCAGTTACGGCAGGAATCTGCATTTTCGTCCTTTGCAAAAACGGTCTGCCCGCAATTGAAGCAACACAAAGCGGTAATAATCCGCTTTTGTCAAACTGGATTTTGAGTTCGTTCTCTTTTGTGTCTTATAATATATTCGGTTCAATCGGCATTTTAACGCCTTTGGGTGAACGCGTTAAAACTAAAAAGACAGTATTTTGGGGCATATCTTCAGGTGGAGTTTTGCTTTTTGTAATTGCTTTTGGAATTTTGCTTGTAACTTCAGTGTTTTCACAAAGCACTCAAACGCAGCTTCCCATGCTTTATGTAGCAGGAAAATTACATCCGGTTCTTATGTATGTTTATGCCTTTCTTCTCTTGGGTGGAATGATGGGCACGTCCGTTTCAAGCGTTGTTGCAATCACAACTTACGCTGAAAGAAAATCATCATTCAGTGTCAAAAAACGAGTTGTTTTTGTGGCGCTTATGTGCATAGCCGGTCTTATTTTGAGCCTTGTCGGATTTTCAGACCTTATAGGCTTTGTTTATCCTGTTTTCGGATACCTTGGATTTGCAGCACTTCTTATGATTTTAATAAATTATTTCAGGTGTAAGAGTTGCACCGAGTGAGAAATTGTGGTAAAATATATTATTAAATTTAATTTCACGGAGAAATACAATGAGCCGTAAAAAATGGTTGTTTTCAAAATTTGATAAAGAACACGCAGCAGACATTGCCGAAAGGTATTCTATTAATCCCTTTGCGGCGGTGCTTTTGGCGTCCAGAAATTTTGACGAAGATGAAATTGAGAATCTTCTCAGCGAAGACAACGCATTTGTGGTTGACCCTTATGAACTTCCCGATATGGATAAAGCGGTTGTAAGAATCAGAAGGGCAATTGAAAATTTCGAAAGAATTATGATTTACGGCGACTACGATGCAGACGGAGTAAGTTCGACTGCGCTTTTATATCTTTATCTTGAATCATGTGGTGCAGATGTTCAGTATTATATCCCTGACAGATTAACTGAAGGCTACGGCATGAACCTTGATGCCATAAGAAAAATCAAAGAACGTGATGTTAACCTTATTATTACTGTGGATAATGGCATAAGTGCCATTCTGGAAGCCGAAAAAGTAAAGGCCCTGGGAATGGAGCTTGTAGTTACTGACCATCACCGACCGGGCGATATTTTGCCCGATGCCGTTGCGGTTGTGGACCCTTACAGAGAAGAATTTGAAGGCGTTTTCAACGAATGGGCAGGTGTTGGCGTTGCTTTCAAACTTATTGAAGCGCTTTGCGACGGCGACGAAGAAACATTGAATGAATATCTTGATCTGGTTTCTTTGGGCACAATCGGTGACGTGGTGCCTCTCAAGAGTGAAAACAGAACTTTCGTTAAATGCGGTCTTGAAAAGCTTAACAAAGAAACACGTTATGGTGTTGAAGCGTTAAGACAGATTTCAGGCTTTTATTCTCATAAAATTGCGGCATCAAACGTTGCCTTTACCCTTGTGCCCAGAATCAATGCGGCAGGCAGAATGGGCAGCGCGGAGAGAGCTATAAAACTTCTTCTGAGCGAAGACGAGGAAGAAGCAAAACTTCTTGCAGAAGAAGTCAACGAAGCAAATGCCTTAAGACAACGCACAGAAATGAAAATTATTGCCGAAGCCGAAGAGAAAATTGAGAAAAACGGCGATATGATTTACGACAGAGTTATCGTAATCGACGGCGAAGGCTGGCACAGTGGTGTTATCGGAATTGTTGCGGCAAGACTTACTGAAAAATATGCAAGACCATGCCTTGTTATAAGCACAAAAGACGGTTTCGGTAAAGGCTCGGGAAGAAGCATTGAAGGATTTTCTCTTTTTGAGTCTCTTTCAGCAGTCAGCGATTGCCTTGACCATTTCGGAGGACATACTTTAGCGGCAGGTTTCGGAATTGAAGCAGATAAAATTGACGAATTCAGAAGAAGAATCAATGAATATGCAAGCACTATCGAAATGCCCGTGCCTCAGCTTAAAATAGATTGCAGAATTAATCCCGGTGTTATAAATGTTGATCTGGTTAACGAATTGCAGATGCTTGAGCCTTTCGGCGCAGGCAACAGTCAGCCTTTGTTTGCCGTAATGGGCATGCGAATCGATAAAATCGAAGGTGTGTCACAGAATAAACACACAAAAGTGACCATTTCAAAAAATGACAGTCAGCTTGTTGCCATGCGTTTTGGAGTGAATCCCGAATGTTTCGATTTTTCTGTGGGAGATATTGTGGATGCGGCAATAAATCTTGACAGAAGCGAATATATGGGCGTCGCAAAAGTTTCGATAATTATCCGTGACATGCGTTTCTCAAAAATCAACGAAGACGACTTAATCATGTCAGAAATGCTTTATGAAAAATTCAGAAGAAAAGAAAGCCTGACAGAAGAAGAGGTTAAGCTTCTTTGTCCCAACCGTGAATTTATCGGAAAGATTTTTCGCATTTTAAGGCAGGGTATGTGGCGTAAAAATGAAGAAACTCTTTGTGTCAGAGCAGAAGAAGACGTGAAAAGACTTTGTGCAGTCAAGGTAAGTCTCGATGTGCTCGAAGAAATGGGTCTTATCAAACGTAATCCTAAATATAAAGCGATTTATCTTACGGAAAATCAGAATAAAGTTGATTTATCCGAATCAAAAATTCTTAAAAGTCTTGCAGAGGGGTGAGAATTGTGACATACGAAAATGGTTATAACGAATTAAGAGAAAAACTTGTAAAGAATTTTACTCCTGAAGAAGTTGAAAAAATAGATAAAGCCTATGAATTTGCACGCGATGCACATGACGGTCAGTTAAGATATTCAGGCCAGCCCTATATCATTCACCCCGTTTCAGTTGCTTCAATTCTCGTGGATTTGTGCATGGACTATCAGTCTGTGGTTGCAGCATTACTTCACGACACAGTTGAAGATACAGACGTGTCTCTTACCATGGTTAAAAATGTTTATGGCGAAGATGTTGCAAAGCTTGTAGATGGTGTCACAAAACTTGGCAAAGTGCCCCTTTCAACAAAAGAAGAAGAGCAGGCAGAAAACATAAGAAAAATGCTTCTTGCCATGAGCGAAGATATCCGCGTTATTATTATCAAGCTTGCTGACAGGCTTCATAATATGCGCACTCTTGAATTCATGCGTCCCCAGAAGAGACGCGATAAAGCCCTTGAAACTCTCGAAATCTATGCTCCGCTTGCTCACCGTCTCGGTATCAGAACAATCAAAGAAGAACTTGAAGATCTTGCTATCAGCTTCCTTGACCCTGTGGGATATAAAGAAATTGAAACTAAGCTTGGCAACCAGATGGAAGAAAGACAGCAGTTTCTTGAAGATATCAAGGTGAGAATCAAAGACAGAATTTCCACCGTAATCAAAGAGCCTAAAATTGCAGGCCGTATCAAGAGTGTTCATGGTATATACCGTAAAATGTATATGCAGAACAAGGATTTCGGCGCAATTTACGATATATATGCAGTAAGAATTATTGTTGATTCAGTAATTGACTGCTATAACTGTCTTGGTATAATCCATGATATGTTTACTCCTATTCCCGGCAGATTCAAGGATTATATTTCAACTCCCAAGCCCAATATGTATCAGTCTTTGCATACAACCGTTATCGGCAAAGAGGGCATTGCTTTCGAAGTGCAGATAAGAACATGGGAAATGCATTATACTGCTGAATACGGTATTGCGGCTCACTGGAAATACAAGCTTGGCGATAACTCAAAAGCAAAAATTGACGAAAGACTTGCATGGGTAAGACAGCTTATTGAAACCCAGCAGGAATCAGATACAGTTGAAGACATTGTTTCTACAATCAAGACTGATTTTGCTCCTGAGGAAGTTTATGTGTTTACCCCGAAAGGTGACGTTTTCCCGTTGCCTGCAGGTTCAACTGTAATTGACTTTGCATATGCTATCCATTCAGCCGTAGGTAACAAAATGATAGGTGCAAAAGTTGACGGCAGAATTGTGCCTATTGATTCTGTTGTGAAAACAGGTCAGATTATTGAAATCATGACGTCATCTCAGCAGGGTAAAGGCCCCAGCAGAGACTGGCTTAAAATTGTTAAAACAAGTTCAGCAAGAACAAAAATCCGTGGCTGGTTCAAAAAAGAAAGACGCAAAGAAAATATCGAAGAGGGCAGAGCTGAAATCGAAAGAGAATTCAGAAGAAACAAAATCATTCTTGATAATGCTTCTTATGAAGAATTTATCAGAATGCTTGCAGAGCGTCAGCACATGCCTAATGTAGACGATTTCTATGCGGCAATCGGCTATGGCGGAATCAGCATCATGAAAATGATGCCTCAGATAAAAGAAAACTATACTAAACTCGTTAAAGCAAACGAGCCTGTTGCAGATGAAATTGCAGTTACTGCACCGAAGAAGCGCACAAAGAGCAGCGAAGGTGTTGTTGTTGAAAATATTGATAACTGTCTTATCAAATTTGCTCATTGCTGTAACCCGCTTCCGGGAGACGAAATTATCGGCTTTATCACACGCGGTCACGGTGTTTCAATTCACAACAGGCATTGCCCCAATGTACCTAAAGATGTTGCAAATTGTGCAGAGCCTGCAAGATGGGTGAAAGCATATTGGGATTCTAATGTTAAAGAAGACTACAACGCAACTCTTTCTGTTGTATGTATTGATAAAGTGGGTCTTCTGGCGGAAATTTCGGGCAAGTTTGCAGAAATGCGTGTTATGATTCATTCTGTAAACATGCGTGCTGTCAAAGACGGCAGAGCAATTATGAATGTTACAATTACTGTTGAAGGCGCAGAGCACCTTAAGAATGTTATGGCTAAAATTCAGAAAGTTGACGGCGTACTTCTTGTAGAAAGAGCAGGTATTTAATCTATGAAAGCAGTTATACAGAGAGTTACTTTTTCAAACGTTAAAGTTGACGGAGAAACAATCGGTGAAATTGAAAAAGGTTTTATGATTCTTCTGGGTGTGGCAGAAGGTGATGGCAGAAACGAAGCAGATTTTCTTGCTAAAAAAATTGCAAATATGAGAATATTTGAAGACGAAAACGGTAAGATGAATCTGTCAATTCTCCAGACAGGCGGTGCTTGCCTTGTTATATCCCAGTTTACTCTTTGTGCTGACTGCAAAAAAGGTAACAGACCCTCTTTCGTAGGTGCTGCAAAGCCTGACGAAGCAGAAAGTTTATATGAATATTTTATGGAAAAATTAAAAAATAACGGCGTTGAAAAAATTGAAAGCGGCTCTTTCGGCGCAGACATGAAAGTGACGTTGCTTAACGATGGTCCCGTTACAATAATTCTTGATACAGATGTTATAATGCCGAAGGGAGAAGCAAAATGAAAATAACACAGTTTCCTGTTGGTGAAATGAGCGTTAACTGTTATGTGCTGGAAGATGAAAAAACAGGCGAAGGCGCAGTGGTTGACCCCGGCAGATTTACAGAAGAAGTTCAGGCAGAAGTAAGAAAACTTAAAAAAGTGAAATATATTCTTCTCACTCACGGCCATTTTGACCACATCTGGGAAGTTAAAAAAGCAAAGGAAATTACAGGTGCAGAAGTGGTAATAAGTAAACTTGATGCGCCTTGCCTTGAGGGAGACCCGTTGAATCTCACAGGCCATATAGACTTTGAACTTGAAGAATGTCCGGCTGATATTACCATTGACGAAGGTGATGAACTTTTCCTTGGTGAAGAAAAAATTCAGGTAATGCATACTCCGGGCCATTCTCATGGCTCTGTGTGTTATCTTATGGAGGAATCAAGAGCAATTCTGACGGGTGACACGCTTTTCTGCCGTACATGCGGAAGAGTTGATTTTGAAGGTGGCGAGCCTGATAAGATGCTTGAGTCTCTTAAAAGACTTAAAAACCTTGAGGGCGATTATTTAATTTACCCCGGTCATAACATAGCAACAACTCTTAACGAAGAAAGAGAAAAAAACAGATATTTGAAAAGAGATTTGGAACAATGGTATTGGTAAATTCAGGGCATAATTTTAATTATGAAACCGAAAACCTTTGTCGTGTTTTCTTTCCTCTTGAAAAAATAGAGGTTTCGTCGGAAGATAAAGAAAGCGACAGAAAAGTTATTACCGAAAAAGTTAATGATAAAATTTCAGTTGAAATCCGCTTTGAAAATGGTGAAAAATTTCTTGAAAAAAATTGTCAGCCTGATGATGATTTTGAACTTGAAATTGCAACCCTTTTATTTAAAGGTTTAACGGAAATCACAGGGTATATCCCTCGTTGGGGGCTTCTCACAGGCGTGCGCCCTTCCAAACTTATGCTCAAGCTTATTGACGAAATGGGCGAAGAAAAAGCGAAGATGTATTTTAAAGAAAAACTTCTTGTGAGTGAAGAAAAAACGTCTCTTGCGTTGAGTGTTGCAAAATGTGAAGAAAAAATTATTTCACGCTCACAGCCACAGTCTTTCAGCCTTTATATCTCAATTCCTTTCTGCCCTTCAAGATGCAATTATTGTTCTTTTGTTTCCCATTCAATTGAGAAAACAAAAAAATTAATGGCACCTTATGTTGAAAATCTCTGCGAAGAAATAAAACTTACGGGCAAAATTGCGAAAGACCTTAATCTCCGTCTGGAAACAGTTTATTTCGGCGGTGGCACACCCACAACGTTGGAAGCTGAGCAACTTCTGAAACTTCTGACAACAGTTGAAGAAAATTTTGATTTATCCACTTGCTTTGAATATACCGTCGAAGCGGGCAGACCTGACACAGTAACAGAAGCAAAGCTTAAAGTCCTTAAAGAAAAAGGTGTTAGCCGAATAAGCATTAATCCCCAGACTTTTAACGATGAAGTGCTTAATATTATCGGCAGACGCCACACTGCACAGGACACAATAAACGCATTCAATCTGGCAAGAAAAGTCGGTTTTGATAACATAAATATGGACCTTATTGCAGGTCTTTCGGGCGATACTCTTGAGAGCTTTTCAAACACTCTTGATATAATCAATGAACTCAATCCTGAAAATGTAACCGTACATACTCTTGCTCTTAAACGCTCATCAAACCTTGCAGGCGATACTTCAGGTCTTTCAGGCGGTATCCTTGCAAATGAAATGATAAACCTGTCCCACGAAAAATTAAAAAAATATATTCCCTATTATATGTACCGCCAGAGTAAATCTTTGGGAAATTTAGAAAATGTAGGTTGGTGCAAGAATGGACTTGAGTGTGCATATAATATTTTTATGATGGAAGAATGTCATACAATTCTCGCCTGTGGTGCAGGGGCAGTGACAAAGCTCAAAGACCCAGGCTCCAGTGTTATAGAAAGAATTTTCAATTTCAAATATCCTTATGAATATAATGACAGACTTTCAGAATTATTTGAAAGAAAGAAGAGAATTTACGAGTTTTATTCTGAGAGGTGATTTTTTTGGAAAAAGTCAATAACCAACTTGATTTCATCGTTGAAAATGCCTTAAATAATAAAGAAAATCTGATAGATATGTCAGAAAAAAGATACGCAGAAATCGTAGAAAAAATTGCAGACGTAATAAATTCTGACAGTAGCAAAAAAATCGTAATGCTTGCAGGTCCTTCAGGCTCAGGCAAAACCACAACCGCAACAAAAATCAAAGAAAAGCTTGAGTCATATGGTCACAAGGCTTATGCTGTAAGCCTTGATGATTTCTATAAAAATATAGGCGAAGGTCCTAAAAACGAAGACGGAACTTATGACTTTGAATCGGTTGATGCGCTTGATCTGGATCTGATTCATGAATGCTTGCAGGAATTGATTACGGAGTCTGAAAGCGACCTTCCGCTTTTTGATTTTATAACGGGCAGAAGAAAACCTGAAAAAAATTCAATTAAACTCCGGAAAGATGATGTGATTATCGTTGAAGGTCTTCATGCGCTTAATCCGCGTATTGCAGACACTCTGCCTCACGAAAATCTTCTGAAAGTATATATCAGCGTGTCATCACGTATTTATGATGGCGAAGAAATTGTCTTAAATAAAAGAAATCTCCGCTTCATAAGAAGAATGGTAAGGGATTTTCAGTTCAGAAACAGCCCTGTAGAGCATACCTATTCTTTGTGGCCCTCTGTAATGAAAGGGGAAGATAATTATCTTTTCCCGTTTAAAAACAATGCGGATATAATTGCTGACACAACCCATGTGTATGAACCATGTGTTCTAAAAACACAAGCACTTCAATTGTTAGAAACAGTTGAAAAAACAAGTAAGAATTATGAAGATGCACAGATGCTTATATCTTCATTGAACAGATTTCCGACTATTGAAAAAAACTGTGTGCCTGAAGATTCTTTACTCAGAGAATTTTTAGGAAAGTAATGTTAGTAGGTGAATTGATTGGAAAATGTTGAAAAGAAACAAACGATGCTCAACGGTGCGTTGATTCTGATGATTGCAACTGCCATCGGTTCAATCATCGGCGCCCTTTACAAGCTGCCGTTGACTGCATTGATTGGGGAGGTCGGTCGCGGATATTTTGCATCTGCTTACCAGATTTACGTGCCTATTTATGCAATTTCCATGGCAGGGCTTCCTGTTGCGGTGTCAAAACTTGTAAGTGAATATTTTGCTTCAAACAGATATCGTGATGCTTTGAATGTAAAGAAAATTGCAGGCAAAATGTTCCTTATCACAGGTATTGCAGGAACTTTGCTTCTTATGATTCTTTCTTATCCTTATTCTGCACTTATCTGCGAAAAGCCCCAGACTGTATGGAGCATACTTTCTATTGCACCATCAATCTTTTTCTGTTGCCTTATGTCCACTTATCGTGGCTATTATGAAGGCTCACGCAATATGGTGCCTACCGCCATATCTGAAATCATAGAAAATGTTGCACGTCTTACAATCGGTCTTGCTCTTTCTTACATAGTAATGTACTTTGGTATGAAAGATTTCCACGCCACAAAAACTGTCCTCGGAAAAGCAGTTGAAACGGAAAGTCAGGCATTGAGTGCTCTTTATCCCGTAGCAGCTGCTGCTGCGATTATGGGTGTTACAATCGGTACAGTCCTTGCTTTTCTGTTTATGCACATAAGATATAAAGTAAGAGGCAGCGGAGTTACAAGAATTCAGCTTGTAAATTCTTTGCCTGCACAGCCTAAATCACAGACTGCAAAGAAACTTATTTCTCTTGCAATTCCCATGGTTATCAGCTCTCTCGTGCTTAATATTTCTAACCTTATTGATGCATCTCTCATTCAGAAATGTCTTGCATCAGCTCTGGAAAAGGACTATAACATGATTTATGAGATGTATAAAACATCTCTTGTTGCATCAGGCACACTTGTTGAAGATACAAAAACTTATCTTTACGGTTGCTATTTTGCATCTCAGGATTTGAGAAATATTATTCCCTCAATTACAATGTCTCTTGGCGTAAGTGCAATTCCTGCACTTTCTGCAGCGTATGCTCTTAAAGATAAGAAAACACAAAAAACAACTATCGAATCAGTTTTAAGAATCACGTCAATTATTGCTTTGCCGGCAGGCATCGGCATGGGTGTTTTGTCAGAGCCTATACTTACTATTTTCTACGGCGGCCCAAATTCACAGAATCTTATTCCCATTGCTGCTCCCATTATGGCGGTATGTAATTTTGCCACATTCTTCTTCGCAATTTCTTCACCCATTACAAATATGCTTCAGTCAATCGGCAGAGCGGATGTTCCCGTAAAAAGTCTTCTGGTAGGTTCAATTGCAAAGATAATTGCCGATATTATTCTTGTAAGCAACCCTAAATACAACATCAAAGGCGCCGTTGTGGGCACAATACTTTGCTATGTTATTATAGTTGTTATAAACCTTACGGCACTTCTTAAATTCTCAAAGGTAAGAATTAATTTTGTGTCTGTTTTCTTCAAGCCTTTTGTGTGCGCAGCTTTGAGCGGTGTTGTAGGATATATGGCTTATGTGGGCATTGAACACTTCTTCCCCGTGTCTGATTTCACAAAGAAAATCAACGGTTCTACCATTTCGTGTGTAATTTCAGTAGGAATAATTATGGTAGTATACCTAATTTCAATGCTTCTGATACGCGGTTTATCGGAAGATGATATAAAAATGCTCCCAAAAGGAGAAAAAATTGCAAAAATGCTTGAAAAATATAAACTTTTAGGTTAAAATATACCTTGTCGCTGGATGGAGGTCGTAATTATGGTGGATTCATTCGAATTTAAAGATAAATATGATTTCTATGACCTTGTAAAGATTATGAAGGTTTTAAGAGGCGAAGGAGGATGCCCCTGGGATGCAGAGCAAACCCATGAGAGCATCAAGAAAAACTTCATTGAAGAAACTTATGAAGTAATCGAAGCAATAAACAAGAAAGACCCTGACCTTCTTTGCGAAGAATTGGGCGATGTGCTTTTGCAGGTTGTTTTCCATGTTGAAATGGAAGAAGAGAAAAACGTCTTTTCAGCAGATGATGTAACAGACGGAATCTGCAAAAAGCTTATTGAAAGACATCCTCACGTTTTCGGTGAAGTCAAAGTAAACGGTGTGGGTGATGTGCTTAACAACTGGGACACAATCAAGAGAAGCACAAAAGGGCAGAAAACTCAGTCAGAGGCTATGCAGTCAATTCCACGCGAATTGCCCGCTCTCATGAGAAGCACAAAAACTCAGGAAAAGGCAAGAAAAGCAGGTTTTGACTGGGACAATATTGACGACGTTTTTGCAAAGCTTGATGAAGAAATTCTTGAACTTAAGAATGCTTATAAATCAGGCGTGAAAAAAGACATTGAAGATGAACTTGGCGATGTTCTTTTCAGCACAGTCAATTTGTCAAGATTTTTAGATTGTGATGCAGAAGAAGCCCTTACATCTTCTTGTGATAAATTTATTTCCCGTTATACAAAAGTTGAGAACCTGGCAAATGAAAGAGGTATCAACATGAAAGAAACTTCTCTAGAAGAACTTGATAAACTCTGGGAAGAAGTTAAATAATTTCTGATTGTAACATCATATTATGAAGATGTTTCAAAAATAAATAAAAAATTTTTTTGGAGGAAAAAGCAAATGAATAAGACAGAATTAGTAGCAGCAGTTGCAGAAAAAGGATTTTCAAAGAAAGATGCAGAAAAAGCAGTAGCAGCAGTTTTCGGTTCAATCGAAGATGCTCTCAAAGCAGGCGATAAAGTTCAGCTTATCGGTTTCGGTACATTCGAAGTTCGTGAAAGAGCAGCAAAACAGGGCCGTAACCCCAGAACAGGCGAAACAATGATGTTCGAAGCATCAAAAGTTCCCGCTTTCAAAGCTGGCGCAGCTCTCAAAGCAGCAATCAAATAAGTTTGATTTAACTTTTAACGGGGTAACGGGAGTTACCCCTTAAAATTTTTTCGGAGGTAAATATGAGGCTTGATAAATATTTGAAGGTATCGCGCCTTATAAAAAGACGCACAGTTGCAAACGAAGTGTGCGATGCAAAGCACGTAAGTGTAAACGGTAAAATTGCAAGAGCATCTTACGACGTGAAAGTCGGGGATATAATCGAAATCCAGATGGGTTCAAACCTGACTCGTGCAGAAGTCCTTGCCGTCACAGAACATGCAACTAAAAATGATGCGTCACTTATGTACAAAATCATTAATAACTGAATAATTGATTTTACCCGGGAATATATTGTAAAGATAATATATTCCCGGAGGTTTTTTATGGAGGAAAAAAGAATAAAAATGCCCCATAACCTTGTTATGGAGGACAGAAAGACTTTGTCAATCACAGGCGTGTGTGATGTGGACAGTTTCGACGAAAGCACGATAATAGTTTTTACCGATATGGGTGAGCTGACGGTCCGAGGTTTTGATTTGCATATAAAAAATCTTAACATTGAAGCGGGTGAAGTTTCTCTTGAGGGGAAAATCTCGTCCTTGTCTTATGCCGACAATATGGCAAAAACGGGCGGATTTTTCTCGAAAGTTTTCAGGTGATTGAATGTATCTTGATACTATTGCCGAGCAGGGCAGAAATTTTTTATATTCATGCGGATTCGGTTTTTTATCAGGACTTTTGTTTGAAGTTTTTGAAATCATAGGTGAATTTCTGCCGAAGAAAAAGATTGTTTTTATAGTGCGTGATGTGGCATATATGGTTATATGCACTTTTGTGATATTTCTTTTCAATCTTACAATCTCAAACGGCATATTTAAGTTTTACATTTTGTCGGGCATCGTGGCAGGGTGGATAGTGTTTTATTGGTCTGTCGGATTCGCATTGAGATATGTCAGAGAAAAAATTTCTGCGTTTTTTAAAGCCATTTTCAGGCGTTTTAAAAAGAGAATTAAAAGAATATCTGAAAAACGCAGGGAAAAAAGAGCAAAAAAAGTGAAATTTCCTCTAATTTACTATTGCAAGATGATGATTTATTGTTGTATAATAAAAAAGATAATTCACAAGAAAAGGAAGTTTAGTGATGGCGAAAAATAAAAGCAAAGCGAAAAAGTTTTTCGACAACAGAAGCTTTATTCTAACCGTTGCTGCAGTCAGTTTTCTTTGCTTGTCGATAATTCTCGTGGTTTATTCCACAAACGCTTTAAGAAAGACAAAAAAAGAAATAGAAAGTCTTTCTCAGGCTATCTCACAGCTTAATGAAGAAAACTCAAGCCTTGAAAAAGACATAAGAAACGGAATCAGCGATGAAGAAATAGAGCGCATCGCCCGTGAAGAATTTGGTTATATTTTGCCCGGAGAGCGTGTATATCAGGACGCTTCCTGAGGCGGATTTAATAATAGGTGACCTTTGAAAAGTCCTTTGTAAAACGAGCTTTTCATAAGTTGCCAAAGAAAATCATTTCGGAGGAAATCAATTAACTTATGCAGTTGGAAATCGGAACAATCTGTGACGGTAAAGTCAGCGGAATTACAAACTTCGGAGCATTTATTTCTTTGCCCGGCGGAAAAACAGGAATGGTACATATTTCTGAAGTGTCAAACAAGTTTATCAAAGACATCAGAGAAGTTTTGTCTGAAAATCAGGATGTTAAGGTCAAGGTTATTTCTATCGGCGACGATGGAAAAATCAGCCTTTCTATCAAGCAGACAGAAAAACAGGAAGAAAAGCCCAAAAAGCCAAGACCTCCCAGAAATGCAGACGTTTGGCAGGGAAACAAAACTGAAACTAAAGAAAATATGTCTTTTGAAGATATGATGGCTAAATTCAAACAGGTCAGCGATGAAAAAATGACAGATTTAAAACGTTCCAAGGAGTCCAAACACGGCGGTTTCTCAAGAGGCGCACGTAAAGGACAGAATATCTGACGTTTTTTTGTAAATATTATAATCGAAAGGATGTTTATACTATGGAAACTGTAAATAAAGAAATGCTCATCGGCGAAATTCTTGACAAAGAACCCGGCACAGCACAGTTCTTCCTTGCTATGGGAATGCACTGCCTCGGTTGCCCTTCAGCAAGAGGCGAAAGCATCGAACAGGCTTGCATGGTTCACGGAACAGATGCAGACGAACTCGTTAAAAATATTAACGATTACCTTGCAGACAAATAATTTGTTTCAAAGTTAAATTATGCTGTAAAACCTCGCTGTCAGCGAGGTTTTTTCTTTTGTTTTGCTTGAAAATGATTTGGATTTGTGGTACAATTAATCATTAAAGATTTAAGGTGGGTAAGTATGGTTGATGCTGCTTACAGAATTGAATATCTGGGCAAAAACATTAATGCCGTTGTGTCTGATGACCATACTTTCGGCACTGATGCGGTGTTGCTTGCACGCTTCTCGTCAGCCAAACGCAAAGATGTCTGCTGTGACCTTGGTACAGGCTGCGGAATTATCCCGTTGTTGCTTTTAAGAGACGAGTTCAATGAATGCATAACTGCAGTTGAAATTCAGGAAAATGCCTGCAGGCAGGTTGAAGAGGCCATTGAACTTAATCACCTTGAGGGCAAGCTTCAGGTTGTAAACTGCGATTTGCGTGAATATGAAAAAAATCTGCCTATGGGTAAATTTTCTCTTGTCACTTTCAACCCTCCTTACTTTTCAAAAGAATCAGGTCAGTCAAGCCCTAACGAAAGCGCAAGAATTGCACGTCATGAAATTATGTCAGATGTTTTCGAGGGTGCAAAATGTGCGTCATATATTTTGAAGTTCGGCGGAAGATTCTGTGTCTGCCACAGACCTGAAAGGCTTTGCGACGTTTTTCAGGCTATGAGAGAAAACAACATCGAGCCTAAAAGAATGGCTTTCTGCTCAAGAAAAAAAGGCATGAAACCGTTTCTCGTTCTGGTTGAAGGCAAAAAAGGCGGAAAATGCGGACTTAAAGTTGAAGAAGAAATTATTCTTGCAGATGAGAACGGACAATATCTTGACGGAATATACGGCGATTACGAGGTGAAAAAATAATGGGAAAACTTTATGTTGTGGGCACTCCCATCGGTAATCTTGGCGATTTTTCTCCCCGTGCAGTGAAAACACTTGAAGAATGTGACTTTATTGCAGCGGAAGATACAAGAGTTACTCTTAAAATCCTTAACCATTTCGGCATAAAAAAGCAGATGGTAAGTTATTTCGAGCATAACCGTACCGAGCAGGGCGAAAAAATTATCGCAAGGCTTTTGAGCGGAGAAGTCTGTGCTCTTGTGACAGACGCAGGGATGCCTGCTATTTCTGACCCGGGTGAAGACCTGGTAAGAGCCTGCCACGAAAATAATATACAGGTTGAATCAGTGCCGGGACCTTGTGCTTTTTCTACTGCGCTTGCAATTTCAGGTATGCCCAGCGGAAGATTTACTTTTGAAGGCTTTTTGAGTGTTACCAAAAACAGCAGGCGGGAGCATCTCAATTCTCTGAAAGACGAAAAAAGAACGATGCTTTTTTATGAAGCACCTCATAAACTTGCGGCAACACTTAAAGATATGTACGAAAATTTTGGCGACAGAAACATTGCAATTGTCAGAGAAATTACAAAAATTCACGAAGAAGTGATAAGAACAACCTTTAGCGAAGCAGTTGAAAAATATGCAGACGGCTCTGTGAAAGGTGAGATTGTTCTTATAATCGAAGGCAAAAAAGAAGAGAAAAAAGAAGTTACTATTGAAGATGCACTGGCTATTGCACGAGAAAAAATAAATGAAGGCTTCTCAAAAAACGAAAGTGCGAAATTTGCCGCAAAAATGACGGGTATTAAAAAAGGCGATATATATTCGCTAAGTCGGAGGCCAAGCGGTCTTAGGAAGACAATCCAAGCCCACA
>JAZSFV010000232.1:0-4395 GCA_045532395.1 Acutalibacteraceae bacterium | reverse complement strand
GTGTCAAAAAGGAGAAACTGGAAAAAGAGCATGAGTACTTTCTCTCTGGTCTGCTCCGTTGTCCTGCTTCCGGAATACCGATGTACGGCATTCCTTCAAGGAAAAAGAGAAAGGTTGGCTCTCCATACCCTGTCTCCTATGCCTACAAGTGCCGTCAGTCCAAGAATCTGACTGGCATTGACTGCACATTCAACAAACAGTTTAATTGCCGTGAGATTGATGCAGAGGTTTCCACAGCAATCTCCATGTGTTTCCTCACTCCCGATATTGTGGAGAGAATCCGAGCGGAAATGAACCGTGAATACGATGTCAGCGAGTTAGAGACAAAACTGGAAACCGTAAAGAAAAACCAAAAAGTCCTGCTTGCAAGGAAAAAGAAATTGGAACAAGCAAGAGATGCCCTTGACCCACTCGATAGAAATTTCGATATGAAATTTGATTCTTTCACCGATTCTCTTGATAAAGTGTTTGATGAACTGCGCGAGGTGGAAAGGGTCATTGAAAGTATAGAAATCAAAATCCGTACTGCCACCAACTCCAAGAAAACCAAAGAGGATGCAATCCAACTGCTTTTGGAGTTTGGTCAAATGTACCCGACATTGCCGGAGGCCGAGCAAAAGAAAATCGCAAATGTCCTCATTGAGAGCATTGAGATTTTCCCAACCAAACGAGCATACGGATATTTGAAAACCATCCACTTCTCATTCCCTGTGCTGAGTGGTGATGAAATCAAACAGACTATGAGTATCTGGGACACCCATCCAGACATCTTGGATGAGGAGGGCAATTTCAATGGATATAATCCAGAGGACGATTTGCCACCAGTCGAGATGGAAACAGGCACGATTGTAGTTCACGATGAGGGTGAAGTTTTCCCACCTAAACGAATTACAGACGAGACAGTTGCATTTCTGATAAAAGATTAATCAAACCAAAAAATAACCCCCTCGTAAGACCGAAGTCCTGCGAGGGGGTTCATTATGTTATTGAATATTAAACGTGATGTTCTGATGGTGCTTTCTTTGTAAGCATTTTCATTACAAAGAGGAAGCCGATTGTAAGTACTGCACCAACAGGAAGGAGAATCCATGCATTCTGCACGAAGCCTGCCATAATGTACATAACAAATGAGATAGCTGCAACCGATACCGCATACGGAATCTGAGTTGAAACATGGTTAAGGTGGTTACACTGTGCACCTGCTGATGACATGATTGTTGTGTCAGAAATGGGTGAACAATGGTCGCCGCAAACTGCACCTGCAAGGCAAGCAGAGATGCCGATGATAAGAATTGTTGAATCTGCAGGGAAAATGCTTACAACGATGGGGATAAGGATACCGAATGTGCCCCATGATGTACCTGTTGCAAAAGCAAGACCGCAAGCAACAAGGAAGATAATAGCAGGAAGGAAGTTTTTAAGGCTTTCTGCTGAATTAGCCATCATACCTTCAACGAAACTTGCTGCACCGAGAAGACCTGTCATGTTTTTAAGAGCAGTTGCAAGTGTAAGGATTGTGATAGCAGGAACCATAGCGATAAAGCCCTTGGGAACGCATTCCATAGCTTCTTTGAACGTTACAACGCGTCTGATAATAAGATAAGCAACGACAAGAATAAGTGAAATTATACCGCCCCAGGGAAGACCTACTGTTGCGTCTGTGTTAGCAAATGCGTCGATGAAGTTGCTGCCGTCGAAAATGCCGCCAACATATACAAGCGCAAATACTGAAATAGCAATAAGAAGAACAACGGGAAGAACAAGGTCAATAACTTTGCCTTTGGGGTTAAAGTCTGCTTCATCGCCTGTTTCAACTTCGCCTGATGTGAAGAGGTCACCTTTAAGCTGAGCGTTCTTTTCGTGTAATCTCATAGGACCGAAATCGAATTTCATGAGAATAAGAGCGATGATGAATACGAATGTAAGAAGTGAATAGAAGTTGTAAGGGATAGCCTGAATGAAAAGTTTAAGACCATCTTTGCCTTCAACTGTACCTGCAACTGCAGCAGCCCATGAAGAAATAGGAGCTATCATACAAACGGGAGCAGCTGTAGCATCTATTAAGTATGAGAGTTTTGAACGTGAAACTCTGTGTGCATCTGTAACGGGACGCATAACTGAACCAACTGTAAGACAGTTGAAATAGTCGTCGATGAAAATAAGTACACCAAGAACGAATGTTGCAAACATAGCGCCTGTTCTTGATTTGATATGTTTCTGTGCCCATCTGCCGAAAGCAGCTGAACCGCCTGCCTTGTTAACAAGAGCAACAAGAATGCCGAGAATTACAAGGAAAAGGAAAATACCTGCAGTGTCAGAAACTGCGCTGATAAGACCGCCGCTTACTGCATTGTCAACAACTGCTAAAGGTTTGAAGTTTGCAGAAAGTAATGCACCTGCAACAACACCTACGAAAAGAGAAGAATAAACTTCTTTTGTAATAAGTGCAAGAGCAATAGCGATAATCGGGGGAACCAAAGCCCAGAATGTTGAATAATATTTGCTGTCAGCCGGAACTTCACATGTGCCTTCACAAGTTGCACAGATGTTTTCGCCACCACAGTCTTCACATTCTGCATCTTTGCCGTAGCAAGACATACAAGCACCTGAAGCACCGCAATCGGAGCATTCAACCATTTTTACATTCTCTGCATTGGCATCGTCAGCGGCAAATGCAACAAAAGTCATTGTGCCGAGAAGCATGAGAGATGCAATAATGATAGTTATAATTCTTTTGGGAGTCATTTTTCTCATTATTACCCATCCTTTCATCAGCAGACAAAATCTGCTTGTTTGATAAGTCGATTATATAATATATTCATGTTAATGTCAAACTTTTTTACAATTTTCTTAACAATTTATTCTTATTTTTTGCTTAATATTGACAATTTTATTGTTTTAGTGTTAAATAAACATATAAAAATCAGAAAGAAGGTTTTCCTATGAAAAAAATAATCAAACTTGTTTCTGTTATTCTTGCAGGCATTATGATTTTCAGCATTTGCACCTTTGCCCAGTCCGGATATGCTCACACTGAAGAGGATTTACTTGCCTTTGCACCAAAATGGAAAGAGATACAAAGTGATAATACTGTAATTTCCCTTACCCCCGGCAAAAATCAGGGTGAAATTAATTTCTGCTGGCTTTCAGAAACTGAAAATGAAAAATTCTTTATTTCAGAAAATGAAGACATGTCAGGCAAAAAAGAAATTCCCGTCAATCAGCTTTCTGCAATTAACGGTCTTATTTCAAACAACGTTACTGCAACAGGCCTTGAAGAGAATAAAACTTACTTCTACACCTACACTGAAAACGGTGTAATGAGTAAAGCAGAAAAAATTACAATCCAACCTGATGAAAACTTTACTGTCCTTTACGTTTCAGATGCACAGATTGGTCGTTCAGGTGACGAAACTCTGGAAGAAGTTTTAATCCGTGATACGTGTGGTTGGAATTTCACAGTTGATAAAATGATGAAACAATATCCCGATGCAGCATTTCTTATTTCAGGCGGTGACCAGTTCCAGTCCCCTGACAATCTTACACAGATGAAAGCTTATCTTTCGCCCGAAGCACTCCGCTCACTTCCCGTGGCAAATACAATTGGCAACCACGACAGTGACGCAACACTTTACGGTGATATTTTCAACAACCCTAATGAAGTCGACGAACTTTTCAAGTCAGAAGCAGGCACAGGATATTTTTACACTTATGGTGACGCACTTTTCATTACAATCAACTCTGAAAATACTTTTCCCGACGATGTTGTAAGAGTTCTTAAAACTGCAACCGAAACTCACCCTGACAAAAAGTGGCGTATTGTTACAATGCACCGCAACCCGTATTCTGCTTCTCTTGACGATAAAGAATTTTCTGAAGAAAGGCTTTTATTCTCATCAATTTATGACTGTTACGACATTGACTTGGTTTTAAGCGGACATGACCACCTTTATTCACGCACAAAAGTTATGTACGGCGGAAAGGAAGCGGAAGAAGGCACTGTTTATCTCCAGACATCATCTGCTTCAGGCAGTAACTACGACCCGTTACCTGAAGAAACTGCCTCATTTATTGTATCAGCTTTTGATACACGTGTGCCTACATACACAGCCCTGACTTTCGGTGAAGATACAATAGAAATTTCCACCTACAGAACAGACACAGACGAAGTAATCGATACATTCAACGTTTATGATAACGACTCTGATTCGGTAGCAAACTTCTTTACCGTGCTCTTCTCAATGATAAAAACTTTATTTTCATTTATTTAAAAGATAAACCCTCAGTGTATTGAACAAGTCCAGTAAAAACGGACAATGAAAAAAGGCCCCTCCTATGGTATAATTAAGAAAAGCCATAGGAGGGAATTTTTATGACCCAAAAATACGGATACAT
>JAZSFV010000186.1:0-4975 GCA_045532395.1 Acutalibacteraceae bacterium | reverse complement strand
TTTATATCAGCATAAACGGAAACATCCAATTTTTTACATTTTTCATTGTATTCATCAAGCAATAATGAAATCATATTACGGAACGATTTTGTATTATGACATTTTAAAATCAGTCTGTAACGGAACTTATTGTTGACTTTTATAATTTTGAGCGGAACAGGACCAAGGGCAATTATCTGCTCATTTGCAAACTCCGGGGATGATGTTTTTTTCTTCACCATTTCTAAAAATCGTCCGGAAGCTAAAATAACATTGGTCTGGTCATATCCGGCAAATCCTACCACACACAAATCGCAATAAGGCGGATAAACCATCATTTTTCTGAGTCTGATTTCAAAATTATAAAACGAATCATAGTCTTGTTTTTCTGCAAATTTAATAATCTCATTTTCAGGCGAAAAAGTCTGAATTATAGCTTTTCCTTTGTATCCACCACGGCCTGAACGCCCGATAACCTGAGTTAATAAAGAAAAAGTACGTTCTGCACTTTTATAATCATCATTATACAACTGCATATCAGCACAAATAATTCCTACAAGGGTTACATTTTCAAAATCAAGCCCTTTCGCAACCATTTGTGTGCCTATCATAATATCGTATTCGCCTTTGGAAAATTTCTCAAAATTTTCATCAAATGCAAATTTTGACATAGTTGTATCTGCATCCATTCTGAGCACTTTAGCATCGGGAAGCAGTTGTTGCAGTTCTTCTTCAATTTTTTGCGTACCCACGCCGCTATAACGCATTTCTTCGCTTCCGCATTCATCACATACAGTATTCAGACTTTTACTGTGACCACAATAATGACACATAAATTTGCGATTAATCCTATGATATGTCATTGAAATACTGCACTGTGGACACGTAATCACTTTTCCGCATTTTTTGCAAGTAACAAAAGTATTATATCCGCGTCTGTTAAGCAAAATAATCGACTGGTGACCATTTTTGAAATTTTCAGTCAGTTCATCAGCAAGTTGCGGAGAAATAAGCGTCTTCTCACCAAATTTTGAAAAAGCATTCAAATCAACTTTTACAACTTCAGGTAACACAGCGTTACCATATCTTTCATCCAGAGTAAACAGCTTATATCTGCCACTTTTGGCTTTGGCATAAGAATCAACACTGGGAGTTGCAGACGCAAGCAACAACAAAGCATTATTTTCAGCACACCTGAACCTTGCCACATCACGAGCATGATATCTCGGCGTACTTTCAGATTTATATGTATGCTCATGTTCTTCGTCCATGATAATTAGACCAATATTTTCTAACGGTGCAAAAATTGCAGAACGAGTACCGATAGCAATAGTAGATTCACCATTTTTAACACGTTTAAACTCGTCTACCCTTTCGCCGACGGAAAGTCCGCTATGAAAAACAGAAACAAGTTTACCATAGCGTTTTTTGAAAATACGTATCATTTGTGATGTCAACGAAATTTCAGGCACCATCAGAATTACACTCTTATTGATTTTGACAGCTTCATCAATCAGTTTTAAAAATATCTGAGTTTTACCGCTACCTGTGACGCCGTAAAGCAGTGAAGCTTCGGCTTTACTTTCAAGAAGCAGATCTTTTAAGCCCTCAAACACATTTTGTTGTTTCTGAGATAATATAATTTCTTTGAAATCATCTTTTTCTACAGAATACGGTGTCCTTAAAACTTCTTTTTCATAAATTTCTGCATAACCTTTTGAAGCTAAAGCTCTCACAACGGCTGACGTTACGCCGGTATAATAGCACACTTCTTTTATTGTTGCACTGCGGGTCTCATACAGAAAATCATAAACCATCTGCTGCTTTTTAGACAGATCAATCGGCTCTTTATCTGTATCCAGCAGATGTATCATTTTCATGAGATTGTCGCCTATGCGTCTGGCAGTGTCAAGGCTTTTGAGCAAAATATTTTTCGAATGCAGTTTATCGAAAACATCACTGTCAGGCGCAATTTTTAATTTTTTTATGACTTTATCTTTGTCGATAAAACAGTCATTTGAAGCATTGAAATAATCAACTATTTTCTGTTCAATATCATTTAATTCCACAGTAGAAAAATCAAATTCAATATTCAATGCGTATGATATGGTCATTATGTAATTTATGCCAATGGGCAACATTGTTCTTACGGCTTCATAGATTGTACAAAATGTACGTTCTTTAAGCCAGAATGCAAGCTTAAGCATTTCTTGCGTAAGAACCGGCTCATTATCAATAACACGGATTACATCTTTAACTCGATTTTTTGCTTCAGGTTCAGTTTGGGTAATACCGGTAACAATAGCCAGACGAGGTTTGTTTGATGTACCAAAAGGAACCAGAACACGCATGCCGATTTTTATATTATTCTCATTTTCTTTGAGACGATATGTGTATGTCTTGTCAAATGACGGCAAAACGCCGTCAACTGATGTTTGAACATATAAAACAGACACAGCACATATCCCCCTTTTGGATTAAATATTTTTTGATCTATTAAAGATTTCTGATATATTCAGGTTCTTCTATGTAGTATTTACCGTCAATCAACTGATTAACTGCAAGTGTTACAGGTTTTTCAACGATAATTTCACCTTTTTCTTCTGCAAGAACTGAAATCTGTCTTGCAAGTTTAGCAGTAGCAATAACAAGTGAATATCTACTTGTGTTTCCTTTGAGTACATTTCTTAAATCGGGATTAAGCATTTTTAATTACCTCTCTTACTGAATATTTCATTTTTGATGATTTTAAATTTTCTGCTTTAATTATAGAGCATATATCTTCAACAGTATCCTCAAGGATATCGTTAAATACTATGTAATCATATTTTTCTGAACATTTCATTTCGCCTAAAGCGGCATCCATTCTCATTTGAATTGATTCTTCAGAATCTGTTTCTCTGTTGCGAAGACGTTCCTCAAGCACCTGAATTGATGGTGGCATGATGAAAATACTTACACAGTCAGGGTAAATCTTTTTAATTTTCTCTGCTCCCTGAACCTCAATTTTGAGAACTACAGTTTTTCCGTCACCAAGCCATTTGTCAACAGGACCTTTAGGTGTTCCGTAATAATTAGAGCTGTATACTGCACTTTCCAGCATATTTTTGGCAGCTATCTGTTTTTCAAAATATTCTTTTGTGACGAAATAATAATCAACACCATCAGTTTCACCATCACGTTTCTGACGTGTAGTCATTGAAATCGACCTCTGAATCGGAATATCTTTATCATGGACACGCTCAAGAACTGTATCTTTACCTGAACCTGATGGTCCTGATAAAACAATCAATAAACCCTTAGTGCTCATTTTCATCCTCCTCATCAGTAATATCAAGTTCATCATAAACATCATTAAGCCTGTTGGCAACGGTTTCTGACTGAAGATAAGTCAAAATAATCTGACCGCAATCGGTGATAATTACCGCTCTGGTTCTTCTTCCGTGAGTTGCATCGATAAGTGTACCGTTTTCTTTGCTTTCCTGAATAATTCTCTTTATAGGAGCAGATTCAGGGCTAACAATTGCAACAAGACGTGAAGCATTTACCATATTACCAAAACCAATGTTTATAAGTTTCATTACAAAAATCTCCCTTACTCAATGTTTTGGATCTGCTCTCTGATTTTTTCAATTTCAGCCTTAATGTCAAGAACTGCACGTGCAATATCAACATCCTGGGCTTTTGAGCCGATTGTATTTGCTTCTCTGTTCATTTCCTGAACAAGGAAATCCATCTTTCTGCCGATTGCTTCATCTGAAACTAAAAATTCTTTAAGCTGAGCCATATGGCTTGAAAGCCTCACTGTTTCTTCAGCAACGGCAATTTTATCAGCATATATTGCAGCTTCTGTGAGAATTCTCTGTTCGTCAATATGTACATCACCAAGAATTTCATTCATTCTTGTTAACAACTTCTGCGAATACTCTTTTACAGTTTCAGGAGAACGCTTTTCAATCATTGAAACCTTTTCTGCAATAAAATCAAGTCTTGAAAGAACATCTGCTCTGAGTTTTTCACCTTCAGTGCGTCTCATCAACAAAATACCCTCTAATGCTTCTGAAGCTGCTTTTTCAACAACTTCCCAAATCTTTTCATCATCTGTTTCTGCCTTTTTAATTTCAATAACATCTGCAAATCTTGTTAAAGAATTTGCTGAAACTTCTCCGGAAACGCCAAGATTATCTGCAATTTCGCGAATAGCATTAAGATAACTGTTTGCCAAAGGAATATTAGCACTTATGCTGACATTTTCACCTTCAAGAAAAGCAATCTGAACAAAACATTCAACCTTACCTCTAGAAATGGACTGCGCAAAAAATCTTTTCAATTTTTCTTCCAGAAACAAAAAGTTTTTAGGAGTTCTTGCAGAAAATTCATAATATCTGTGATTCACGCTTTTTACTTCAACGGTAACATCAATTCCGTCTAACGTGCATTGACCTCTACCGTATCCGGTCATACTGCTTATCATTATTTCACAACCTTATTTTATATTTTGATGGCAACATCCGCAGCTACCGCCCAATAATGTTGGTATATCACCGCTATAGATACCATCTTTTTCTTCAAAGCCCATCAATTTCATGACGTCTTTTGCGTTTTCACAACTGCAGAATGCATAATAAGCATTTCTGTTTGCGCCAAAATTTAACGCTGCACGCATAAGACCTTCACCAACATCAGGCTTGTCCTTATCAAATTCAATAGTTTTTACTGTTACTTTATAACCATCTACGAAGACACTACATTTTCCTATAACATTGTCTCCTTCGTAGCCTATATAACCGCCATTTACATCTTCAGCAAAAATTTCCTTAAGTTTTGAAATATCACTGATTGGTTTAAAAATATACATTATTTACCACTTCTTTTTTGTTACTGCACCGCTTGAAGTCATAAGTTTATGAACTTCTTCCGGTGTTAAATCTCTGTATTTACCTTGTGCGAGCATACCAAGTTTGATTGAACCGAATTGTGTTCTTTTAAGTCTGAT
>JAZSFV010000159.1:0-3024 GCA_045532395.1 Acutalibacteraceae bacterium | reverse complement strand
AAGAACAATCGGCGCAGAAAACGTAAACGTAATTGACTATGCACACGTTATAAGAACAGGCCCCATGAGAATGCAGAACACAATCCTTATTGCTCTTGCAGGTGCAATTCTCGTTGTCGGTCTTATCGTTCTTAAAGAATTTACAGATACAACACTCCGCACAGCAGAAGAAGTGGAAACAACCTTTGATTTGCCGGTACTTGCTCAGGTCAACAGAATCAAAGGCTCCCAGAGTACCAAAAAGAAAAAGTAATCAGACTTCAATCTTGCTTGTGAAAGGAACGTGAATTTCTATGGGAAAATTAAAAAAGAAAATAAAATACGGATACGATTATAATACAGGTTACGGCTACGGATATGGTTACGGCTATGGCTCATATTCAGGCGGAAGCACAAACGGAAAAGTTCATGAAGCCATTAAAACTTTGAGAAGTAACATCAAGTTTTCAGGTATCGATAATCCTATAAAAACAATTGTTGTTACAAGTAGTATTCCCGGCGAGGGTAAAAGTACAATTTCTCACTTCCTTGCTATCGAAATGGCAAAAGCGGGTAATAAGACTCTTATTGTTGAATGCGACTTAAGACGTCCTACTCAGGGTAACCTTTTTAAAGTAAGACCGAAAAAGGGACTTACAAAATATCTTTCAGGCGACTGCACTCTTGAAGAAGCAGCATCAGTTACAAATACTGAAAACCTTTATTTCCTTGACGTTGACTCAAAAGTTGTCAACCCTGTTGAAATGTTGGGTTCAGAGCGTTTCAAGAAAGCGATGGAAGAAATGAGAGAGAAATTTGACATCGTAATTTTCGATACTCTTCCTCTTACAAGCTTCATCGAAGCCGCTCTTGTTGCTGCAAACGCAGATGCAACAATCATGGTTATCAGAGCAGGCTACACTCCCCAGAAAGCAATTATGGTCAGCCTTGACCAGCTTGAAAAAGCAAACGCAAATGTTATCGGCACAGTGCTTAACGGTATTGAAGAATCAACATCAGGCCAGTATTACGGCTATTATAAATACAGAAGAAAATCAAGATACGGCAAATATAACTACGACAGCTACGACAGTTACTATGCGGAAATCGCACAGCAGGAAAATGCAGCTGCCCAGCAGGCTCAGCAGGCAGTTTCAGACGAGCCGGCAACAGACGATTTCAGCGATTTGTTGATATAAGGCGGTGTAGCAGTGATTGATATACACAGTCACATTCTCTATGGTGTTGATGACGGGGCAAAGGATTATGAAGAATCCGTAAAAATGCTCAAGGAAGCACGTAAAGCCGGAATCACAACAATAATCGCAACGCCTCACGTGAGAAGACCTCATTTTGATAAGAATAAGGCAAGAGAAAGTCTGAATAAACTTCAGCCTGTTGCGGAAAGTTTAGGAATAAAACTTGTTCAGGGGTATGAATACAATATTTCTGCTCTTGCAGACGATACAATCGAGGGTGCTCTTGAATTCTGCACTGACGGAACAAAAACAATTCTTCTTGAAATGAACGGCTCGCAGCTTGTTTCCAACTGGGAGAGAATAGTGATACATTTCCAGAGAGAAGGGGCAAACATAATAATTGCACATCCTGAAAGATATCCTATACTTTTTTCAAAGCCGGAAATTGTTTCGAGAATGCTTGAAGTGGGTTGTAAATTTCAGGTTGATATTGCAGTAATGCTGGAAAAAGGACTTTTCAACAGAGAGAAGAACTTTGTCAAAAAGCTTCTTAAAAACGGCATGATAAGATGGGTTGCATCAGACGCCCATAACGCAGAGGATTATAAATTATTTGCCGAAGCATTCAGAAAATATGCAGATGAATCAATGTGCACGGCAGACAGAAATTCTTATGCGGAATTGATCGGGTAAGTAATTAAAAAGTTTAAAATATGAGGGGTAAAAATTTATGAAAAATCTTTATGAGAAAATCGTAAGCGGCGAAGAAAAAATTTCGTTGGTAGGTCTCGGCTATGTTGGCATGCCTATCGCAGTTGCTTTTGCCAAAAAAGTAAAGGTTGTAGGATTTGACCTTAACGAAAAGAAAATCGAGCTTTACAAGTCAGGTATTGACCCGACAAATGAAGTAGGCGACGAAGTTATTTCAAAAACTACAGTTGAATTCACTTCAGACGAAACAAAACTCAAAGAAGCAAAATTCCACATCGTAGCAGTCCCCACTCCCGTTAATAACGACCACACACCTGACCTTACACCTGTTGAAGGTGCAAGCAGAATCGTTGGACGCAACCTTGTTAAAGGCTCAATCGTTGTTTACGAAAGCACAGTTTATCCCGGCGTTACAGAAGATGTTTGTATTCCGATTCTTGAAGAAGAATCAGGTCTTAAATGCGGCGTTGACTTCAAAGTAGGTTATTCTCCCGAAAGAATCAACCCCGGCGACAAAGAACACAGACTTGAAACAATCGTTAATATCGTTTCAGCTATGGACGAAGTAACTCTTGATATCGTTGCAGATGTTTATTCACTTGTTATTGAAGCAGGTGTTTACCGTGCAGAAGGTATCAAAGTTGCTGAAGCTGCAAAAGTTATTGAAAACAGCCAGCGTGACATCAACATTGCTTTCATGAACGAGCTTTCAATTATCTTCAACAAAATGGGCATTGACACAGCAGCAGTTCTTAAAGCAGCAGGCACAAAATGGAACTTCCTTAAATTCTTCCCCGGTCTTGTTGGCGGACACTGCATCGGTGTTGACCCCTACTACCTTACATACAAGGCAGAGCAGATCGGTTACCACTCACAGATTATTCTTGCAGGCAGAAGAATCAACGATGATATGGGCAAATATATTGCTGAAAATACAGTTAAAAAGCTTATCTTCGCAGGTAAGTCAGTTAAAGACAGCCGCGTAGCAGTTCTTGGCCTTACTTTTAAAGAAAACTGCCCCGACACAAGAAACACAAAAATCGTTGACATTATCAACGAGCTTAAAGAATACGGTGTTCAGTCTTACGTAACAGATGCTTACGCAGAAGACGAGGACGCAAAGAAAGAATACGGC
>JAZSFV010000118.1:0-2219 GCA_045532395.1 Acutalibacteraceae bacterium | reverse complement strand
GCATAAAAGATGCAAAGAAACCCCGTCTTAACGTAAGAATCCCCGTTTCACCCGTGCAGATGGAATACCTTTGCCATAAAAAGCCTGCGGCAGTTATTGAACTTATTTCAAAGCTTGTCAAGAAAGCAAAAGAGCTTTGCGCTGACGTTGAATTTACTGCAGTTGACGCAACAAGATGCGAAAAAGAATTCCTTTTTGAAGCGATAAAAGCAGCCGTTTCTGCAGGGGCAAATGTAGTTACAGTATGCGACACTGCAGGCACAATGTTTGCAGATGAATTTGCTACATTTATTTCAGAAATTTACGAAGCAGTGCCTGAAACTAAAGATATTTCACTTTCAATTGAAGCAAACAACTCAATTTCCATGGCAAGCGCTTGTGCATTTGCAGGTGTAAAGGTTGGTGCTGACCAGATTAAGACAACGGTAAGCGGAAATGAATTCCCCTCAATTGAAAGCATTGTAAATATTCTCAAATCACGTGGTGATTCATGCGATATTCACACAAACGTTAAAACAACTGAATTCAGACGCGTTCTTTCACTTATTGAAAACGCAATTTCTGACAGTAATTCTTCCGTTTCTGCATTTGACAGTGCTTCTGAAAACGAGCATTCAGGCATGGCTCTTACAGAAGGCGATGATATTGCAACAGTAACAAAAGCAGTAAGAGAACTGGGCTACGACCTTTCAGAAAACGACAACGTAAGCGTTTACGAAGCATTCTGCCGTGTTGCAAAGAAGAAAAAGGCAGTAAGTGCAAAAGAACTTGATGCAATAGTTGCGACAACTGCTTTGCAGGTTCCCCCTACTTACAAACTTGAAAGCTATGTTATAAACAGCGGTAATATTATTACTGCAACTGCAAATATCATGATGAAGAAAAACGGCAAAGAAATCGGCGGTGTAAGTTCAGGCGCAGGTCCTATTGATGCAGCATTTATGGCTATTGAACAGATTGTCGGTTGTCATTATGAACTTGATGATTTTCAGATACAGTCTGTTACAGAGGGCAAAGAAGCCATGGGCTCTGCTCTCGTTAAACTCCGTTCAAACGGTAAAGTTTACGCAGGTAAAGGCGTATCCACAGACATTATCAGCGCATCAATCCGCGCTTACGTAAGCGCACTCAATAAAATTGTTTACGAGGAGGGCTAATTAAATGAAACTTGCTTTCTCAACTAAAAACTGGAAAGGATATTCATGGAGTGATTTCTGCTGTACCGCTCAGGACATCGGCTTCAAGGGAATCGAAATCCACGACATTGAAGATGAAATTTTCAATGCCAAAAACGGTCCTCTCCACCCTGATAACACACCTTCAGTAAGACGTAAACTCAAAAACATGGGGCTTGAAATTTCTGCAGTTGACTATGTAGGCGATTTCAGTGACTTTGATAAAATTTCAAAGTGCATAAATGCTGCAAAAATCTTAAGTTCTGACTATATTAAAATGACTTACACAGGTAATGAAGATAACGAAACAATTATCAATCTTCTCAAACCTGCAGTTGAACTTGCAGAAAAAGAAAATGTGATTCTCCTTGTTGAAACAACGGGAATTTTTGCAAGCACAAAGAAGCTCTGCGAGGTTCTTAACGAGTTTGCTTGCGATAATCTTTGTGTTTCATGGACTATGCATGACACATTCTTCAAAGCAAACGAAGACGCAGAGACAACTATCAAAAACCTTGGCTCTTATGTAAAGCTTGTTCATGTTGCTGACGCAGTAAAATCAGGCGACACAACAACATACACACTCATAGGCGACGGTGAACTCCCCTTTGAAGAAATGATGAACGCACTTCGTTCAATTAACTATGTTGGTTTTGTTTCCATCGAATGGGCACCTGACAGAATTGAAGAAATAAGCGACCTTGAGGTGATTTTCCCTCATTTCGTAAACTTCATGCGCCGTTTCAGAACAAAACACAACAAAAAGAGTGCACTTTACCACAACGCAACAGGCACCGGCAAATTCATCTGGCCTAAAGAAGCACTTATTGAATACACATTCTCACAGATGCTTGACAGAGTTGTTGAAGAATTCCCTGACCAGTATGCATTCAAATACACAACTCTTGACTATACAAGAACATATTCAGAATTCCGCGACGATGTTGATACATTTGCACGTTCACTTATTGCTCTTGGCGTAAAACCGGGCGATAAGGTTGCAGTATGGGCGACTAATATTCCCCAGTGGTTTATCGCTTTCTG